>JASFMO010000030.1:0-16466 GCA_050117535.1 Gemmatimonadales bacterium
CTTGGGAGCTGTTGCGGCCGGCGACAGTCTGATCATTCGCCGCTACGCTTGGATGGGATTCCTCGCCAAGGCCGGCGTCACCTTGGGGATCGCCCACATCGTGCGCGAGCGTTTTCCAGAATGGGGCGAACCGGTGGCAGCGATAATCATCGCCATGGTGGCGGTGAACCAATTGATCGGGCCTCCGCTCTTTCGTCTCGCGATCGTCCGCGCCGGAGAAGCCGGATAGCGATGCTGACCCTCGCCTTGGCACTGGCCTCGCTGGCCTCGTCGTCGCTGTCGCTTTCGCAGGACTCGACATCACCGCCAAGCAACTTCGCTGGATTCGAGACGGTGTATCTGGCCAACGGGCTCAAGCTCTGGTACAAGCGCCTGGACGACGACCCGGTGGTCTCGATCAGCGTCGCACTCCCCTTCGGTTCGGACCGCGATCCCATCGGCAAAGAGCAGCTAGCCCATTTCACCGAACACATGCAGTTCGCCGACCAGCCGGGACGTAGCGAAGAGGAGATCAAGCGGGAGATCGAAGCGTTGGGGGGCATTTATAACGCCTCGGTGACCCCGGACCGTACTTTCTACTTTGTCCGCATCGGGAAGGAACACGCGCTCTTCGCCATCGAGTGGCTCTTCCGTATTCTCGCCCCACACGCGATGGATTCCGCCGTAGTCGAGAGACAACGCGAGCCGGTCGCTCTTGAGGTCCGCGCCCGACCGCGGCAGTTCTTCGATTGGGTCTGGGCCAAATATGTCAACCCGCCGTGGCTGCGACTGCCCGGCTTCTGGGAGCGGGAATTCGGCATCGAGACCTGGGCCTCGCGCGATTACTACCCCTACGCCAGCCTCAACCGGATCACACCGGAAGACCTCCGTTGGTACTACGAGACCTACTACGCGCCTTCTCGGATGACCCTGACGCTCGTTGGCGATATCGAGCGCAGCGAAGCGCTCGCGAAGGTCAAGGACACCTTCGCTTCGCTGCCCGAACGCGGTGAGCCGCCATCGCCGCCCGACCTGCACGATCCGGGGCGGCGCCGAGCCACCTATTTCTGGGCCTATCGTTCCAATGTGCTCTACACCAATCGCTACAAGTTCTTCGACCTGTCGGCGGACAGGCAGGTGATGCTGGTATTCGTCAGCCAGTACCTCTCCAAACGGCTGAACGACGCGTTGCGATTCGGAGACAGAAAAGCCACCTACGGCATCGGCGTCGGAATCGTCAAACGGGGGCGGGCCGCCTACCTCCGAATCAGCGGCGGCATCCGCGAGGCTGAGTTCCCCTTCGCCCGCGCCGTGGTCGAGCGCGAGATCGAATCACTACAATCGGGCTCCCTCCCCGTCGAAGAGTTCGAGGCCGATCGGGACGCGGTCACTCGGCAGCTACGAGTTTCGAATTCCGCATCCGAAGATTTGGAGCGTTGGGTTAGCGGTTACTTCTACGATTCGCGCACGTTCCGTGACTTCCCGGATCTGGCCGGTACTTTCGAACGCTATAGCAAAGAGGATGTGGAGTCCTTCGTACGCGATTACCTGCGGCCAGAACGTCAAGTCCTGATGGTCGTCTATCCGCACCCCATCACCCAGGGCCTTCTCGCCCTGTCGATCCTCGCGCTGATCTGGGTCGGCGTACGAGCCGCGCGTCGGATGCTCACCCGTCCGATTGACCTGACGCGAATTCGTTATCTAGCGCGTTTCCGTTTGCCGCGCCTGTACCAGTGGAGCGTTGCCCTCGCCCTCCTGGCCGTGGTCGCCGCAGCGGGGCGTTTGCTCGTCTTCGCCTACTCTGCTTTTGGCGACTCGGTGCTACTGCCTCGCGATTCGTTCCTGCTTCAGTGGCTCGCCTACGCCGCCTTGCTCGTCTTCTCTGTCGCACTCTTCGTGCTTCTGCTCGCTCGCATTCCCCGCAAGCTCCTCGTCTTTGACGACGCCTTGCTCATCAAGTTCCTCTCCTACCGCTCGACTCCGCTGCCGTACGCGGACATCGACGAGTTGTCGGTCCTCGGCTTCGCCGACGTCTGGCTGACACGGCGGATCTGGAAGTGCGTTCCACTAACGATCGGACTTCTCCGACCCGGCATCTTCCTGCGCGGGAAGTCGAGCTGGGGCTACTACTTCAACGTTCGAGACCGCGAGGAACTCCTTCGGGTCGTCGACGCGAGTCGCTCGAGCTCACGGGAGGCGTTGGCTTCAGACTCGCAGGCCGCCCAGAACCTGCCCGATCCAGCCTGAGATCGCCTGGATCAACTCGTCCAGAACGTCATCCTGGCTTTTGCCGCTGCGTTTCAAGACCTTGAACGAGTGATCGCCGCCCTCGACAAGGTGTAATGTGGCTCGGGGGCCGAGTTTCTCACAGACGGACCGCAGCAGATCCAAACGCGCAAACGCGTCACGCGTGCCCTGCACGAAAAGCAGCGGCAAGGCGACTCGGGCGAGGTGGTCGGCCCGTTCCGCGCCCGGCTTGCCAGGCGCGTGCAATGGAAAACCGAGAAACATCAGTCCCGTGACGCCGGGCAATCCGCCGTCCGCGGCGGCGCGCGAGGTCATCCGACCCCCCATCGACTTGCCGCCCGCGAATGTCGGCAGTCCCCCCACCCTCTCCAGACCAAAGTCGGCCGCCGACCGAACCGTGCTCTCCAACAATGGTGGCGGATCGGGCCGTCGTCGGCCGGCCTCCATGTAGGGGAACTGGTATCGCAGGCTGGCGATACCGGCCCGGGACAGGCGGCACGCCACTTCATTCATGAAGGCGTGGCCCATCCCGGCACCTGCGCCGTGGGCGAAGACGTAAAGCGCTTTCGCCGCCGCGGGTCGTAACCACAGTCCGGACACCTCGACTGCCGTGCCGACCACGGGAATTCGGACCGGCTCTGCCACCGAGTCATTGGATGTCATCTTTACACACCGCTGGGTGCTCGCTGCGCGGGCGTCGCGCGGACTGCCTGGCTGCGGTTGGCGGCGCCCCGATATTCGGTTTTTGCTAACCGTAGTCCGGCTCGTTGCCCGGCGCCCATTTGATGTTGCAGCCCAGACTCGGCTTCTGATCCGCTGCGACGGGCCGGCCCGCGAGAACGGCGTCAATGGCGCCTCGCAAGTCCACTCCCGTCACAGGAATTCCGTTGCCCGGCCGGCTGTCATCGAGTTGGCCCCGATACACGAGCTTGCGATCGGCGTCGAAGAGGAAGAAGTCGGGCGTACAGGCGGCTCTGTATCGCTTGGCGATCGCTTGTGTCTCGTCGTACAGGAACGGAAAGTCCCACCCCTCGGCGAGGGCGAGCTGCTTCATTGCCTCCGGGCCATCCTGTGGGTGCGTTGCCTCGCTGTTGGAGTTGATGGCCACGACGGCGAGCCCTTTGGGTCTGTAGTCAACGGCCAATCGACCCAACTCGGGCCGAACGTGCTGCACGTAGGGGCAGTGGTTGCAGATGAACATGACCAGAAGGGCCGGGTCGCCCTCGAAATCCCGCAAAGATACCCTCCGCCCATCGACGGCGTTCTCGAGTTCGAACAGGGGCGCCTCGGTGCCAAGCTCGAGCATTGTCGAGGGAGTCAACGCCATTTCTACTCTCCCAAAATCTGTTCTCGCGCCGGGACGGTCCGTCGGCCGGCTCCCGCGCAAGCTGTAAAACATTACGCTTGTCCGTTCACCACCCAATCAACGGACCTGTAGATAAGCAATTCGATCTCTGGCCACAATCGTCGCCCCGGCCTGCTCGCACGCAGGAGGCTATGGAGAAGCGACACCGAAGCGCTCGGACGGCGCCGGGCCAGGGCGCCCTAAGCTCCGTGTCCCCGATCGGAGCGACGGATACCGAGCCCGCTACCGGGCCGGTACATTATCAAAGGTTCTGCTTGCTGGACAGGCCCATCCTGCTAGACTGTTCCCAATCTTGGTCGGTGCCGTCCCGGCACCTCGCGGCAGAGAACCCGCAATCCGAAGCGAAACCGAACGTGCAGACCGAACGACTGACATTCAATGGGGCCACCGGAGCCACGCTATCGGCACGGCTCGAGCTTCCCGCCGACGAGAAGCCCTTGGCTTACGCCATTTTCGCTCACTGCTTCACGTGCTCAAAGAACTACAAGGCGGTCGTGAACATTAGTCGGGCGCTCGCCCGTGCTCATGTCGCCGTGCTGCGTTTCGATTTCACCGGCCTGGGCGAAAGCGAGGGGGAGTTCGCCGAGACGACGTTCTCCTCGAACGTCGACGATCTGGTCGCCGCGGCGGAATTCTTGGCGGCGGAATACGAAGCGCCGGCGATCTTGATCGGTCACTCGCTTGGGGGCGCGGCGGTGTTGCAGGCGGCTCACCGTGTGCCTGCCTGTAGAGCCGTCGTGACGATCAATGCCCCCGCCGAACCCCAACATGTGAAGCGGCACTTGACCAGTTCGCTGGAAGACATCGAGAAGTGCGGCGCGGCGGAGGTCCTATTGGCCGGCCGGCCCTTCACGATCAAGAAGGAGTTCCTGGATGACCTCAACCAGCAGAACATGGCCGAGGTCATCGGGGCTCTGAATCGGGCGCTACTGGTCTTCCACTCGCCCGACGATGCCATCGTTGGGATCGAGAATGCCGATCAGATCTACGAGTCGGCGGCTGGGCCGAAAAGCTTCGTTTCGCTCGAAGGTGCCGATCACCTTCTGTCCCGAACCGAGGATTCGGAGTACGTCGGGGCCATCATCGCCGCTTGGGCCGCCCGCTATGTCGGCGCCCGAGAGAAGGCCGCCAGGGCGGACCGTGTGCCGGAGGGGCAAGTCGTCGTACGCACCGGCCGTGCGCGCTATCACACCGAGATCTTCGCCGGCGAGCACGCTCTCGTCGCCGATGAGCCCGAAAAATTGGGCGGAACCGACAGCGGACCCTCGCCGTTCGGTTTGCTCATGTCGGCCTTGGGCGCCTGCACGACCATCACCCTGAGGATGTACGCCGACCGGAAGGAATGGCCCCTCGAGGAGATCGGGGTCCGGCTGCAGCATCGCAGACTGTCGGGGGACGAAGCTTTGAAGTCTGAGGGTGGCACTCCGGTGACGCACGAGGTAGGCCAGGTGATCGAGTTGGTCGGGCCGCTGGACGAGGCGCAGCGGGCTCGTCTGCTCGAGATCGCGCACCGCTGCCCGGTCCACCGGGCGCTCGAGGCCGGGATCGCCATGCCGATGGAGATCGCCGAGCGAGACGGGAACGCCGCTTAGCGTCCGGGACCCACGATCTCTGAGGCCCGGAACAGCCCATCTGCCGATTGGAGGATCTTCGCTCTGAGCTTGGGCGGGTAGTCCGGGTGACGGTCGAGGAAGTCCCTCACGACGACCGCCGCAGCAGGCGAGTTGCGGCGGCCCAGGGTAGCGTCCAACCAGCTCTTCGGGAAGAAGATATCGCCCGTCGCTTGAATCTCTCGAAGCAGCTCGAGGCTCGGCAGGATGTACCTCTCTGACTCGTCGGCCCGCAGAGGATGGTGGAGATATCTCAGGGCCTCCAAGACCCAGGGCTCGTGCTCACGGTTTTCCGGTTGCCTCAGCCCCTCGAAGAAACGATCGCGCACCGATGCATCGGAGGACAACGCCGGCTCGACGAACTCGAAACCGAGTCGGCGGTCGGGATTCTCGATCCGCTCGCGTTGCCGCTCCAAGATGCGGTCCCAACCCAACACCTCCCGCAAGGCGAGTTCTTGCGCCACTCGCATGAAGTCGGACTCGGAGAGATCCAAGCCCGCGATCACCTCCTCCCTATCCCAGAGGCGCTGCAACCGGGCCAACGCGCTGTCCCCCAGCGCGATAGAACGGAACGTGTCGAAGTACGCCGCCTTCAGGCTCGGTCCCGGTGCACCCTCGATGAGTGCCCACAGCAGATGCTCGATCTCCACTGCGCGCTTCTCTCTCTCTTCACCGGACAGGAACTGCCAGTAGGCTGACTCCAGGTAACCGAGAATCCGCTGTACGAGCAACTCGTTCGTCTCCGAGGTCAGCGCTGCCGCGGCGGCGTCCACGAACCTCTCCGGAAGGACCCGTCCTTCGAGCAGCGCGTCCCACAGGGTCAGCCAGCCAATTCCCCGGGTCAGCGGCTTCGACAAAGAAGCCGTATTGGCCAATATGTAGTCGAGGCTCGCGCTATCCGGCGTGAACAGGCCGTAGCCCACGCCCTCTCCGTTGGCCAGGATATAGTCGGGGACCGGGAGCCTAACGGCCTCGGGCACGCTTACGTTGGCCGCATTCAGCCACACCGGGAAGTCGCGTGACGTGTGGGCGTAACCGAGCAGCAGTTCGAGGTGTTGGGGCCAAATCCGACCCCGTTCCTGCGGGTCTCGCTGGCGCATGACCAGAGAACCTATCGTCCCATCAACCCCCCGCGAGCGCGAGACCGATATCGTGGGACGATTCGGTTCATCCACCCAGACGCGGCTCCACGCAGCCAGGTCGTGCTCCGTCCGCGAATCGAGGATCTCGATCAGGTCGAGCCAGGAGGTATTGCCAAAGCTGAAGGCGCGCAGATACTCACGCAGGCCAGCCTGCAGCTCGGCTTCCCCGATCAGTCGTTCAAGGTGACGCATCACGATCGGCGCCTTCTGGTAGATGATGGCGCCGTACAGAGTGCCCGCCTCGGAGAGGTTGTCGAGCCGCTGCCGGATCGGATTGGCGCCCGCCGTTCGGTCGACCCCATAGGCCGCCGGATAGTGCGCGAGTAGGAAGCGTAGCTCGTGGTCGATATCCGGGAAGGTTGGATGTACGATCTTCGCGGCCATGAAGTTGGCGAAGACCTCTTTCATCCAGACGTCGTCGAACCACTCCATCGTTACCAGGTCGCCGAACCACATGTGCGACGTCTCGTGGGCGATCAGGCTCGCTCGCCTGAGTCTGTCGTTCTGCGTCGCCGACTCGTCCAGCAACAGCCGGGAATCTCGATAGAGAATCGCCCCCGGGTGCTCCATACCTCCGTACTGGAAGGAAGGGATCAGCGCGAAATCGAACTTGCCGAACGGGTATTCGATTCCCGTGTATTCCTCCAACCAGTCCAGCGCCGTCGCGTGCAAGCCGAAGATCGCACCCGCGTTGCGTGCGACCTTCGTGCTATCGGTCTCACGATGGTACATGCGCATCGTTCGGCCGGCTCGCTCGGCCGTTACAACATCAAAGACGCCCGCGACGAATGAAAAAAGATAGGTACTGATCGGTGCCGTCTCGGCGAAGCGGAAGACTTTGGTCCCCTCTTGCGTTACTTCTATTGCCTCGCTGTTCGCCACGGCGACCCAATCCTCGGGCACCGTCAACTCGAGTCCGTAGCGCGCCTTCAGGTTGGGTTGATCGAAGCAGGGAAAGGCAAATCGGGCACGGTCGGGCACGAAGAGCGTGTAAAGATAGTCGGCGTTCCGATTCAGCGAGCTATTGCCCGCCAAGAATTCGATGTCGACCGAGTTCTCCCCCGCGGACAAGACCGAATCGGGGATGACAATGTGCTGATTCAGATATTCATAATCGACATCGGCACCACCGGCCCGCACGCTGATCAGACTCTCCGGCGTCGCGGCGAAGTCGATCACCACCGGCGACCCACTCGCTGCCAATCGGAACCGCAGCGTAACGCGACCGACGATCCTTTCTTCCAACGTCTTGGGAACGGCTAGCGCGATATCGTAGCGGACGTCGGATATTCGCTCGTGCCGGTGGGATGCCAGTTTCCACGCCACGCCGGTGGACGTATCGGGTTGGGCCTGACGCTCGCATCCCGCCAAAGCGAGGACGAGTGATCCGATAATGGCACTACCGCGTACAGTCCGATATGTCATGTTGCTTCTAGCACTTCCGTCCCTTGCTCGAACACGATGTCCACCGGGATACCCAGCCTCTCGAGCCGATCGAGATCCGCCTGCAACTCGGCTACGATCACGCCCTTGTCATTGATCAACTGCGCCGCCGCCTCATAGTTGCCGTCGCCCTGAAGCGTCAGGATGACCTCGGACAGGGCATCGATCGCCTCCCGCATCTTCGCGAAGTCGACCCGGTAAGTGCCGGTGCCGGGGTCGCGCGCGAAGGCGCCCAGTTCCTTGAAGAAATTGAAGCGCACCATGTTGGCCTTCCCGTGCGCGCTGGTAGCTCCGAAGCGCACGGATCGGAAGATGCTGGCTATGAACGTGACGTAGTTGTCTCGCACGTCATCCTCGCGCAGCACGCCGTCTTCGTATAGACGCGTCACCATGTGAAGCCCTAGGATATCCGCCTTACCCTCCTCTATCGCCGAAGCATGTTCGCGCAGAGCCTGTCGGACGCTGCCCTTCCCCGAGAGCGTGTTCTTGATCCCCAGGCCGTGCGCCACTTCGTGAAACATGGTGTTGGCGAAGAACGCGTCGAACGAGATATGCCCCCTCTGGTCTTCCGCAATCAACTCGTTAGCGATGGGGACTAGAATCTTGTCGAACTTGGCGCGCATCGCATTCTTGAGCTGCAAGCGGCGCGTGCCTTTCTCGAGTTGTACCGTCTCGTCATTGGGCAGGTTGATCGCGATGCTCTTCGAGCCGGCATTGCCGTCGCCCGCCGCGAACACCAGGTCGTAGGCGTTCAAATCCGCATCCGTGCCGGGCATCTCCCGTTTGTACTCCTCGGCGACGGGAAGCCCGCGTTGCAGGTCCGGTAGATAGGCCGAGAAGCGCGACAGCCGATCGCTCCACTCCTTGTCCTTCACCAGTACATAGGCCTCGTGAGCCGCTTTGTAGCCGAATAGCCGGTCCTCGTAGGTCTCGATCGGCCCGATGACCATGTCGATCGCGTTGTCCTTCATGTCGAGCCAGGCGAGATCGCTCGCTCGATACTGGTCGGTGAGTAGCGCGTCGGCGCGAAGGCGCAGATAGGCCCGGAGTCCCTCGTCATCCGCCAGCTCGGCCGCGGCCAGCAGCTGCTCCGCGGCCGCCGAGACCTCGTTCGCATAGGCCTCGCGGTAGGGCACGGCGTCCAGCGAGCCGTCATCCCGCCGCCGGACGAGCGTGTATAGGCTGCGCAGCTCCGGATCATCCGCGGCCGCGGCCTCGAATTCTTCGACGCTGATGTCGGCCGGGTAGAAGTTCGCACCAGACGGTTTCGGTCCCACCCCCGCTACAAAAGGCTCGTCGCCTTCCAGTCGATCCCAAGGGCCGTAGTTGATCTTCGCGAACCTTCGAGTCGCCGAATCGTCGATCTGCTCGAGGAAGGATGCTTCTCCGCAGGACTGCTTCCAGAATATCGCGTCCATCTGCTTCGCCGCCTCGATCAAGATCGGCAGCATCTGCCGTTCGTTGTCCGTCAGGACGGTCAAATCGGTCGTCAGTCGAACCGTAGCGTACTTGTCGAGACGCGACTCGATGCCGGTGGATCGATCCTCCATTGTTTCACACCCAGCGAACCCCAGCCACAAGCCGATCGTAGAAACCACAACCGCCTGCCCCGCCGTCATAGCATTGCCTCCGCTGGTTTCGATGAAAAAAAAACGGGACCGTCGGCGCGATGACATAATCATCGCGCCGTAGTCCCTTTTCACCCAAGCGACGAGGTGAGAAGCTCGCCGGCGCCAACCCTATTCCTGCGTGGACTCCGGAGCCAACGTCTCGGCTATGTACGCCGACACGGCATCCAGGTCCTTGTATTTCAGACCGATGAGGCCCCACTCCGGCATCCAGCCTACGTGACCAACGTAAGTCGCGTGCCGTATCGCCCCAACGTCGCCGGCGTGCTCCCAAGCGGGGTCAAGAAAGGACGGAACTTCGATCTGAAGCCGCAACGCATCTTCTCCGTTCCCGCCGCCGTTCGTGCCGTGGCACTTTCCGCAACTCGACCGGTACACCACCGCCCCACGCTCGAGGCGTGCCTGCGGGCTCTCCCATGAGATCGTATCGAAGACGGTCGCGTCGTACATATCCTCGGCCATCCGTACCGAGTCGGCCTGTGCCGAGTCCCTGCGCGCCTGGATTTCGGCCTCGCTCTCCGCTCTCTGGCAACCGACCGCTCCTACAATCGCCAAGGCTGCGACCGCCAGGATTAGTTTGCAGCGCATCGTTCCCCCCCTCTTCCGTAGTGAAGGACAGCGCATCGACAAGGATTGGCCAGATTCAATCTCGGCCAGCGGCGTCGGCCTGGGCTTACCTGCGCCGCCGCATCGCACGACGAAGTCGCTCGATCATGGTTAACCTTGCCCTTGTAACACCAATACTACGTCTTCGATGCGGCTGGGTAAACACCTTCCTCCCGCTGGTCCGGCGGCCCTGAAGGCGAGGCGTCATCACACGATTGGCCCCGAACCCAGTCTCTGACGCGCTCGGTACCGACACCGGCGGATCGAGGCTGGCGACCGCCGATGCGGGCGAACCGCGTGTCAACGCACTGGGCCAAGTCCCGCTCGATCGACCGAGTTGGACGAATGTAATGTTCGTTGAGCTTGTCGAAGAAAGGACCTGGCTCGGATCACGCCCCCCGATCTCGCGACGCGCTCCGCGAGCCGTTCCCGTTCTCGCCGGACCCGGAAGATCCATTGCCATCCCGGTCTCGTGAGTGAAAGTGACATTGGCGGTTGTGCCGGCCGCGCAACAGACACTTCTCTCGGAAGTAGATCCCGCAACGGAAGCAAGCCTCTCCGCCCCCGGGATCCTGTTCAACCAACCGAAGTGAAAGCTGGTCGAGAAGATTGGCGATTTCGCGCAGACCCTCTGGCGTTACCTCGCCGAAGATCTCCTCCAACGTCTCGCTCGTCACCCGCTCATACTCACCGAGTAGCCGTCGGCCTTCCGCCGTGAGCGCGATTTCCACAGCTCGCCGATCGGCCACCGCCTCGGTACGACCCAGCAGATCACGTCGCACCAGTCGGTCCACCGCCTTGCTCGCCGCGGCACTGCTGACACCCAGAAACGCGGCGACCTGACTTATGTTGGAGGCGTGGGATCGAGAGATGAGCTTGAGAAGCTTGATCTGCTGGAAGGTGAGCTGCTCGCCAATGACGACCTGTAACTTTTCCTGCATGAGATCGTTGACGGCAGAGGAGAAGATGTGAGCGCTTCCCAGGACATCCTGGATCAACTGACCACGACCAGTAGGCATTGTGAGGTCCTCTCCGGCACGTCCTGGAGATTATGCACGCGTCGCAGGGCCCACTTGCTGAATATGGGCAACAATTAATTGGGTTACGTATATGGGCGCACTATTCCCAGAACATCCGAATCACCTCCATTTGCGTATTTCGTGCCAGAGTCAACGAAATCGAACCCAGGACGCCAACTGACTCTGAGATCGGCAGTTAGGACAGCGGGGGCCTGGGCTTGCGTCCACCGCCCCGAACTCGACTAGGGATAGGCTGCCACACTGCTTGTGGCGCGTACGGACAGCACGCCCCGCCGGCGTTCGTCGAACCCGGCTGCGATCTTTGTTCTGCCGCGCCCATAGCTTCGTCTCCGCCGTGTCTTTGCCGAAGGCTGCCCCGTCGTCTAGATTGGGAATGGTGCGATCGGGATGGCGTACGCGAGGCTAGAGACACTTATCCATCTGCGGGGTTCGTATGGAACGAGTCGAGGGTGAGACGAAGTCCGAAACGGGCAAAGTGGTAGACACCGGCGGCCCACCTTGTGGCGAAGCTCAGGCTGACGGCGTGCCGTGTGAGGAGATGGGATCCGATTGCGAGGATTGTGATCGCGCCGAGCCAGAGGCACGGGAAGTCTACAAGACGCGCCTGAAGCGTGGTGGGGACGGGCGTTAGTCCGGAAGCGCGAAAGCCACCAAGTAGTCTCCCAGAGTCGTCTCCAAGCCGCCATGCCCTCCCGCCGCGATCACGACGTATTGCCTTCCCTCCGGGTGCAGGCGATACGTCATCGGAGTGGCCTGACCGCCCGCCGGTAGTCGCCCTTTCCACAGTTCTTCGCCCGTCTCGACATCGAAGGCGCGCAAGTAGTCATCCATGGCCGCGCCAATGAAGACGAGGCCGCTCGCCGTCACGATCGGGCCACCCAAATTGGGTGTTCCCCAGCCGATGGACAGAGGTACGGGCGCTTGGTCGCGTGGCGTACCCAGCGGCACGTCCCACCGCACTTCGCCGGCGTCGATATCGAGGGCGACCAGTTTTCCCCACGGCGGCGGTGTACACGGTGCACCGAGCGGACCCACCAGGCCCGCGTCCCTGTTCATGCCGTAGGGCGTGCCCTCCTGAGCTGTGAACGAACCGTCGGCATCTTCCGCGCGCTGCTCGGCATCGTACTCGGCGCGGGGAATCAGGCGCACCCAACTGGCGAAACGGTTCAGATTGACGACCATTAGGCGACGAATAGTGTCGACGGCGACTCCGCCCCAGTTCGCTCCGCCGATCATGCTGGGATACTCGAGCGTTCCCTCGAGGCTGGGTGGAGTGAAGATGCCTTCGTACCGCAAGGCCTCCATCTTCTCGCGGCACTCCCGGCGGTCCAGCGGTGTCAGGCCCCAAGCCGAGTCCGGGGTCATCAGCTCGGGTAGCAACGGGGGCGGTCTCAATGGGAAGGGCTGAGTCGGCCATGCACGCTCGCCGGGAACGTCGCTCGCCGGAACCGCGCGCTCTTCCACTGGGAAGAGCGGCTCGCCTGTCTCCCGGTGTAGCACGAAGACGTGTCCCATCTTTGTGGCTTGAACCAGAGCCGGTATCGCCTGACCGTTTCGCCGCAGCGTGATGAGAGTCGGCTGCGTGGCGATGTCGTAGTCCCAGAGATCGTGGTGAACCACCTGGTAGTGCCAGACCAGTTGGCCCGTCGAGGCGCGAAGCGCCACGACCGAGTTGGCGAACAAGTTGGCTCCCGATCGCTCGCCTCCGTAGAAGTCGGGTGCGGCGCTTCCGGTCGGGGCGAAGACGAGATCGCGCTCGGGGTCCGAGGCCAGCGGCGCCCACGCGTTCCCAGCTCCGGTGCGACGTGCGCTCTCCTCCTCCCACGTGTCCCAGCCCGGCGCCTCCGGTATGCGGGGTATGGGTTGGAAGGTCCAGCGTAACTCGCCGGTCCGCGCATCGTATCCCCGAATATCGCCCTTCTCCAGTTCGACCCTCCGATTGTCGCCCTGGGCAGAACCGACCACGACGACATCGCCGACCGCCACCGGCGGCGACGTCACCTCGTATTCCCCCGGTTCGATCTCGCCGACACCTTCCTTCAGATCGACCTCGCCGTTCGCGCCGAACCCCTCGCAGGGTCGGCCGGTTTCGGCATCGAGCGCGAACAAGCGCGCATCGAGCGTGGCGAAGAATATTCTTGCCCCGCACGGCGCCTCTGCTGATGCGACCGGATCCTCCCAGGCCTCCACCCCGCGCGACACAAGGCTCTCGGAGTACCGCAGGTTGAGATCTATCTCAGGGTCGAAGCTCCAGCGCTCAACGCCCGATTCGGGATCGAGGGCGAGAACACGGCTGAACGGTGTGCTCACGAACAGCAGGCCTTTGAACAGTATCGGCGTGGCTTCGAACGAGCTCCGCCGGGCTAGGCGGCTGCCATCCGACACGTCGCCCGTCCGGTGACTCCAGGCGATCTCCAGGCTCTCGACGTTCTGGGGCGTGATCTGTGTCAGAGGCGAGTAGCGCGTGCCGTAGGCATCGCCGCCGTACGCGGCCCAGCCGGCGACGGCCCCGCCGGAAGTCGTCGCCGGGCTCGGAGGACTGAGCAAAATGAACGACTGCCAGACGATGGCGGCCAGAACCACGAGAAGCGCGATCCACTTCGCATAGTGCGTAATTGTGCCCCGCTCGACCAACAACAGAGTACGCATCGCTCGCTCCTGTCGCGCGCCGCTCAAGGCGTCCTGAGTGGCTGGAACTACGACCCTAGCCGGTTGGCTGCAAGCGGTCAAGTCAGGACGGACCTCTCCCGCGATCCTCGAACAGGGCTTGGCAGTTGGATGGACGAGCTCGACCCCTACGCTTGTCTGGTACGGGGCTTGCCTCCATTCACTGGACAAGCTAAGCCTATTGGGGCGATGTGACCGGCTGAACGGTCATCGCTCGGCCTCGCGGACGGCGGGGTGGATTTCGCACTACCGGGGCCAGACCTACATTTCGATTTCTTTAGTCCGTTTACCCGGCCGTATCTAGGAGGGATGAGAGGAAATGGGCGTGCAGAGATACGTTTTTCCGTTCGAGGAGGGAGACAGTTCCGACAAACATCTGTTGGGCGGCAAAGGATCCGGACTTGCCCGAATGACACAGATTGGGCTGCCTGTACCCCCAGGCTTCACGATCACCACCGAGGCATGCCGGCAGTACTATGCCAGCGGAAATCAGCTACCCGAGAATCTAAGCGACGAGCTCCGCGTCAACCTGGAAGCGCTCGAGCGCAAGACCGGAAAGGGCTACGGCAACCGGGAGAATCCGCTTCTCGTCTCTGTCCGATCCGGTGCCGCGCTGTCAATGCCGGGGATGATGGACACGATCCTCAACCTTGGCATGAACGACGACGTCGTCCGCGGCTTTGCGGAGGCGACCTCGAATCCGCGCTTCGCCTACGACGCGTATCGCCGACTCATTCAAGGGTTTGGCGAAATCGCGATGGGCGCCGAGGAGCGGAGTTTCGTCGAAGTCCTCGAGGTGGCCAAGGAACGCCAGGGAGCCACGTTCGATTACGAGCTCACGGCCGAGTCGCTGCAGGAGATCTGCGAGAGCTACAAACAAGTCATCTCGCGCGAAGTTGGTAGAGAGTTCCCGCAAGATCCTTGGGAGCAACTCGAGTTGGCCGTCGAGGCGGTCTTCCGCTCCTGGATGGGCAAGCGGGCTGTCGACTACCGGCGTGAGTTCAAGATCACGTCGGAGCTGGCAAACGGCACCGCCGTCAACCTCTGCACCATGGTATTCGGAAACATGGGTGACGACTCGGCCACCGGCGTTGCGTTCACGCGCGACCCCGGGACGGGCGAGAACGAGCTCTACGGCGAATACTTGGTCAACGCGCAGGGCGAGGATGTCGTGGCGGGCATCCGCACGCCCAAGCCGATCGCTCAACTCGAAACCGAGATGCCCGGCATTTGGGAGGAGCTTCAGAAGGTTCGCCACACGCTCGAGGAACAGTACCACGAGGTGCAGGACTTCGAGTTCACCATCGAACGCGGCACACTGTACATGCTGCAGACCCGGAATGGCAAGATGAACGCGACCGCGTTCGTCCGCACATCTCGGGACATGGTTGGAGAGGGCATCCTGACTAAGGAAGAAGCGTTGCTCCGCATCAGTCCCGACCATCTCGAGCAACTGATGCACCGACGGATCGATCCGAACGCCGACGCCGAGGCCATCGCGACTGGACTTCCGGCTTCACCGGGGGCTGCTCATGGCAAGGTCGTGTTCGACGCGGACGAAGCGGAGAAGCAGGGACGGGCCGGCGAGGCGGTCATCCTCGTTCGCGAGGAAACTAAACCTGAGGACATCCACGGGTTCTTCCAGTCAAAGGGAATCCTGACCAGTCGCGGCGGCAAGACGTCGCACGCGGCTGTGGTCGCCCGCGGCATGGGCAAGGCATGTGTCGTGGGTGCCGAGGAAATCAGAATCAACGATCGTGAGCGTGTGGCCTACGTTCGAGACCAGCGGATCACTGAGGGCGACGTCATCACGATCGACGGTGGATCCGGCGCGGTCTACCTGGGTGTCGTGCCGACCGTCGACCCGGAGTTCGGGCCCGAGATGAAGACGATCCTCGAATGGGCCGACGAGATTCGCCGCCTCGGAGTAAGGGCCAATGCCGACACGCCCGAAGACGCTCATCTGGCGCGGGAGATGGGCGCCCAGGGGATTGGGCTGTGCCGCACCGAGCGCATGTTCAACGACGCGGATCGACTGCCGATCGTGCGCGACATGATTCTCGCCCGCACGATGGAGGAACGCCAGGAGGCCATCGAGAAGTTGCGCCCGATGCAGAAGAGCGACTTCAAAGGAATCTTCAAGGCGATGGAAGGCCTCCCGGTGACGATCCGGCTGCTCGATCCGCCGCTCCACGAGTTCTTGCCCTCGCTCGAATCCCTGCTGTTGGAGATCAGTAGCCTAAAGCTGGCGCGGGAACGCTTAGACGGCGGCGGCGCCAACCCTGCGTCGGTGCAGGAAGTGCTCGAGCCCTCGCTCAGAGAGAACCTGCCTCCGATCGAGGAGCTCGGCCAGCCGGCGCCCGACGGCTCCGGTCGACGCGCGATAGACGCTCTGATCGAAGAGAAGCAGGCGTTGCTTCAAAAGGCCCGTGAGATCACCGAAGTCAACCCGATGCTCGGGCATCGCGGTGTACGACTGGGCGTAACCGTGCCCCCGCTCTACAAGATGCAGATCGGCGCTATCCTCGAGGCGTTGGCCGAGCTGCGCTTGGAGAACGTCGACGCGGTGTGCGAGATCATGATTCCCCAGGTCACCGAGCCAAAAGAACTCGAGCGAGTCAATGAGCTCGTCCACGAGATCCGCCACGAGGTCCAGGTGAAGTACAGCCTAGAGCTCGACTTCAAGTTCGGCACCATGATAGAGGCCGTGCGCGCCTGCGTACGAGCCGAGGATGTGG
>JASFMO010000031.1:0-16424 GCA_050117535.1 Gemmatimonadales bacterium
ATCGAGCTCAGCAACAACATCCGACAGCAGCCTATCCACCTCGTCCGCTTCGATCTCGCGCGTCTGCGCTCGTTGTTCGGCCAGTACTCGAAGGAGGCCCCCTTTGAGCTGGCGAACGTTGTCGATAGCGAGGCGGGCGATGGCGTCGACGACTTCCAGCCTCAGATCCTCGCCCGTCACCGACAATTGGCGTTCGAGAATCGCCTTTCTTGTCTCGAGGCTCGGACGTCCGATGTCGACGACGAGACCGCCGCTGAACCGCGAGAGAAGGCGATCATCCAGCTGGCCCAGTTCAACAGGGGGTCGATCGGAAGCGATGACAACCTGTTTACCCGTGCGCAGGAGTTGGTCGACGATTTGGAACAGAAGACGCTGACCCTCCGGGTGCCGGTCAATGAACTGCAGGTCATCAATCAACAGAATATCCAAAGCCTTGTAATCGACCTCCGCTTCCGCCGGGTTACCCAGGTCTCGCAGCAGGTCGTCGAGCGGCGTATAGACGGCTCGGAGCGCCGAATGCAGGTCCCTAAGCCGGTTCATGATGGCCACAAGCAGGTGAGTCTTACCGAGTCCGGTCGCGCTGTATATGAACAGGGGGTTGTAGGCCGACCCGGGCGCCTCCGCCGCCGTACGCGCCGCCTGCCACGCGAGTCGGTTCTCCGGTCCGACAACGAATGACTTGAACGTCAGGCTTGGGTCCGTCACTGTTACCACCTTTGCCCTCCAGATGTCCTGAACTCGGCCGGGATCTCCAGCCTGCCCGCCAACTTCCTCAACACACCCTCGGCAACAGACCGGAGGGTATGGAACACACCCTCGCCCAGCAGGGCCGACGCCGGATAGCTCGGAACGTTCCTGAAGTTTAACTCCTCCTCCAGCAAGTCTATACTGAACACATTCGGAAGATCCCGCTTGTTGTACTGAATGACCACGGGTAATTCGCGGATGTCGACACCGTGATCGATCAGGTTCTCGTGCAGGTTACGGTAGGACGCGATGTCAGCCTCCAATTGCGATCGCTGGCTGTCGGCAACGAAGACAATTCCATCGGCTCCCTGTAGCACCAGTTTGCGAGTGGCATTGTAGTATTCCTGGCCCGGCACGGTGTACAACTGGAAGCGGGTCGTGAAACCGGAGATCTTGCCAAGCTCGAGCGGCAGGAAGTCGAAAAAGAGGGTCCTGTCGCCTTCTGTCGCCAAGGACACCATCTCGCCTTTTCGATCCCAAGGCACGCGGCTGTGGATGTACAGCAAGTTCGTAGTCTTGCCCGAGCGTCCGGGCCCGCAGTAGACGATCTTGCAGGTGATCTCCCGTGTCGCGTAGTTCACCAGAGACATAATCAGCTGCCTATCAAATCCTGGAAGAAACGATCGAGGCTGGACTCGAGCTCCGCCTCGAAATCCCAAGCGTCTACCGAGACCCGCGCCCCATCCAACTCCGGAAGTTGCTTGATCTGCTCAACGAACTCCTCGAAGAACAACCGCACCAAGCCGACCGAGGACTGTTGATCGAACACCGTGACAAGCATCATCTGACCAGCCGGCGAGTCGAAATGACCGAGAAACAGCTGGCGCGACATACCGGCGTGATGCAGGTGCTCGAACTCCTCCTCACCCAGTTGGTTCGCCAAGGCTCGACTGGAGGCGTTGATCCCCGCGGCGAGCGAGGCGACCCCAACCAGGTCGAAGGGTCGGTCGAAACCGTGCTGCGCCAGTACTTGCCCGCTCCGGTTGACCAGCACGGCCAGGCGGACTCCCGATTCGACCACGAACTCTTCAAGCGGATCAGCGAACGCGTCTTGCAGCTCCTTCAGGTTGAGCCGGCCCATCAGGTATCAGTCCTTGTTCTCACTATCTACCCTCTTCACTCCTCGAGATGCGCCGCGGCCCTGCGAACCGCAAGCCGCGCTTGACCCGCATTGGCCCGCTTCTCGACCACCGCCATCAGGGCGAGATCTCCGGTCCCGGCTATCATGATACGCCCTTGGTCGGCGTCGAGTTCGACGAAGCGGCCTATATCGTCGCCATCGCCCGTTGCCTGACAAGCCCTCCGGTACAGGGACGCCGCCAGAGCGGCGACCGCTGCGCCGTGCACTCCTACGTGAACGCGGCCGTCCACCACCAAGCCGTCGTGGACCGCCACAACCAGCGCCCCCCGGATGCCCGGCATCTTCATCACGCTGTCCAGCGTATCCTTGAAGGCGCTTCCTCTCATTCGTCTGCCTTATTCAGATGGCCCCGAGCCAACTCCGCCGCTTTGCGCCTCACCCGGGTCGCCTGGCCCGCCGGAATGTCGCTCGAGGTGGATACGACAACCGCCCTCTCGCCTAGCGGGGAAACGGTGATGCGCGTCGATGCGCTTTCGACGATCATAGCTCGGACGTCTCCTAGCTGCAGGTAGCTCGCTACTCGATTCGCCTCCTGCCTCGCCCCGCCCAGGTTCTCGGCGAGCGAGTCCTTCCCCCGCCTACCACTCTCCGGGATGTGACCGGCGAGCACCTGGCCATTCGCATCGATCAACATCGCGCCCAGCGTACCGGGATAGTCCTTCACCAGCGGCTCAAAGATACCCTGCGACCTTCTCGCTGCCGCCTTCCGGGAACTGACCCTGAACCGGCTGCGCAGTCGAATCACAGTTGGATCGTGCGGGGCAAGTTCCTCGGCTGCTTGCAATTCGCGCTCCGCCTGGACGCGTTTACCCTCCTCGAGGTGAATCTCGATCAACGCCAGCCGTGACCGTACATGGTCAGGCGCGAGCTGTCTGACGATAGCCAGTTCTTCCAGCGCGAGCTCTCGCTCACCACGTTCTTCGTAGATGCGAGCAAGCTCGAAATGCGCCTCGACGTGCGTCGGGTGCCGCTGTAAACCCCGCAAGCAGAGCCAGAGCGCTCGCTGCAAATCGCCGCGCTCCCTGTAGGCCGCCGCTAGCTCGACGAATGCCGTCGACTTCGGATTCGTCGCGACTTCGGCGCTCAACTCCTGTAGCGATCTACGGGTGCTCCCAGCCATCGAATTCACCGACAATGATCTGAAGTTCTCGGAGCGCCGTCATAGCCCGCTCCAAACGCCGACGTTCGCTCGTATCGGGTGCCTGACGCAAATAAGCCGTCCACTCGCGGGCCGCGCCATCCAGATCGCCCTGCTTGAGACGAACCAGACCCAACCGCTGCCGCGCGCTCCCAGGCTGCGCATCGAGGCGCACGGCTGTCTCGTAAGCCGCCGCCGCAGCGCTCAGTTCGCCGTGCCGCTCCTTTACCCGGGCGACCAGATAATGAACGCGAGGTTGATCCGGATCCGACTCGAGCATGCGCTCGAGCCGGCCCTGTACGGCTTCCAACTCGTTACGTTCGATCTCCTGCTCGAGCAGATCCAACGCCGTTGCTTGCTCCGGTCTCGCTCTTTGCTCTTCATGCGGCTCGATTTGCAGCAGACCCTGCTCGGCCAGCTTCGAGATCACCTTGGCGACCTCGAATTCGCTCCGCCCCAGAGTCCAGGCGATGGACTTCACGTCGCTCAAGCCGTCGACACGCCCTACGACCTCCCATTGCTCGGGTGTCAAGTCTAGGATTCCGCCATCGGTCGCTGCCCGTTCCGAGAGTCGTGGGACCGCACTCGGACTGTCGATCGCGGACGCGAGGACCGATAGTTCGTCCGCACGTCGCGCGCCCTCCATGAGCAGCGACTCCACCGGAAGCCACGTAATATTGTCCGATTTGCGCAGTGGCCGTTCGACAAAGGCAAATCGCCCGTCATGCCAGCCCAGCAACTCGTAGATCGACTCTTCAACGTGAAACTTCACATACTTCTCCAGGTCATCCGGCTCGACAATGCCTAGCGCTTCAAATACCAGGGCCCAGCCACGCCCGGGGTCTTCGGCGTGCAACTCGCTTGCCCTGTGCAGGTCCGCCTCGGTGATCTTTCCGGCATTGTATAGCATATAGCCGAGGCGCGGTGCTCCTTCGTCAAGGTCCGCTCCGACCACCGCGCCGCCGCTGAAGACCACAACACCTCGCAAACCTGTTGGCTCGCGCACGATTCTCAGCTCACCGGTCTTACGAGCGAGGTGCAGCAGCTGGAAGATGTCACCCAGCTCGAACTCTCTGAGCGAGCCCTCGATAGGCATCAGGCACCACTCCGAACCGCTGAGTCTTTGACAGTGCGACCATTGCCGAGCGCGCGCCGCGCACGCACGCGCGCCCGCGCTGCGTACTCACTATCGGGGGCGACGTCGACGAGATGTCGCCAGTAACCCAAGGCCTGCCGGTAGCGGCCCGACTCGGTAGCCAATTCGCCGAGCTCGAACAGCGCGTCCGGCCGATCGGGATCAAACTTCAGCACGCGGAGATAGGCCTGCTCGGCGTCGCTACATCGGCCCTCCGCGGCCAGCGCTCGCCCGAGTAGCACTAGAGCAGCCAGGTTGTGAGGCTCCGCAGCCAGAAGATCGACCACTGTATTGATCATCTCCAGCGTCCGTCCCTGACGCTGCAAAGCGTCGGCGAGCACGAGGCTTGCTTTCCCGTATGTCGGCACCAGCTCCAGTGCACGCCTGATCTCCCTTTCCGCCTCTTCGTAGGCGCCCTCTTCGATCAAGATCTGACCCAGCTCGACCCGAGCCGCCGCATAGTCTGGATCGGACGTTATCGCTTGGCGATAAGCTCCCTTCGCGCGGCGCCGGTCGCCGCAGGCCAGCGCCGCTCTGGCCACCTGGCGCTGCACCACCGGGTCATGAGGCCGCTGGTGCACCGCGGCTTCCAGTATCTCGGACGCCCGTTTCGCTTGGCCAAGACGCGTCAGGACCTCACCCACGGTCATGAGATGCTCGACCTCGTTGTCGGCCCTTGGAAGCAGCTCTTCGACGACCTGGCCGGCTTCATCTAGCCGCTCGAGCCGCAGAAGGCAACGTGCCATTCCCGCTAACGCTCGCACATCGTCCGATCCCAGCGAGCGAGCTTCCTTGAACCGTTCGAGAGCCTCGCCGTGCAGCCCCCGTTGACTGAAGATCTCGCCGATCACCAGAGCGCCTTCGGCCCGATCGGCGCCTTCGCGAACCGCCTGAGTCGCCTCCGATAGCGCCTGTTCGTATAGGCCGCTGGCAAGGTAGTCACGAGCCAGCTGCAGGCTACGACCCGGGGTCCGTAACGGCTTGGCAGGGCCCGGTCCCTCCAACTCCCTGAATACCTCGTCCAGATCGGCGGGTTCGAAGTCGAAGTCGCGGACTCCGTTTGCCTCACCCTCAACGACCTCCGGTGCTCCCAGTTCCGGTGCCCAGACTTCGCTGCCCTCGTACTGCAGGTCGATCGACAGTTTGTAGCGCGGCATCGTGTAGTATGGATCGAGCTCGAGCGCCCTCTTAGTCTCTCGAAGAGCAGCCTCGTGATCCCCCAAACGGGCGAGAGCGAAACTGAGATTGTACCGCGCCGGCGTATACTTGGGGTTGAGCTCCACCGACCGAGCAAACGCACGGCGCGCCTCATCCACCCGCTCCAGACCCAGCAATGCCGCCCCCAGCCCGTTCCACGCTTCGGACCGGTTCGACTCACGCGTGACCATCTCGCGATGTAAGCCGAGGCTCTTCTTCAGCTCACCAGCCTTGGTCCACAGCAGACCCAAGTTGAGAAGGGCGTCGTCGAGTTCGGGTTGCAGTTCGATGGCCCGTTGGAACGCGAGGTGCGCCGCGTCGGTGTCCTGCCGATGTGCGCAGACCACGCCGATATTGTTCCACGCCAGTGCATAGCGGTCATCACACTTGAGCGCCCGGCGATAGCTGCCCTCAGCTTCCTCCAACCGTCCGAGACCATGTAGCGCTACGCCGCGCTCATTCCACATCTTCGGGCTATCATCTCCGCTCGACAACAACGAGTCGTACCGCGACACAGCCTCCTCGGCGTTCCCTTCCAGCAGTTCCAGTTCCGCTTCGGCTTGCTCAATCAAGGCCATATCCTCACCGGCCGCCCGACCGCGACGGAACTCCTGACGCGCTTCGTCGTACAGTCCGCGCGCTCTGAACGCTACACCGAGTGAATAGTGAGCGAAGGCTTGTCCGGCACCTCGAGTCGGCGTCGGAGCATTGCCGGTCAACTCCCTGTACTGCGCCGAGCTGTAACGATCCAGCGAGAGATTGGCCTGCGCCTTTGCGGCAGCTGGATTCAGCTCTGCCGCCCGTGTCGCGTACTCCGCAGCCTTCGTCTGGTCTCCCATTTCGCCGTACACGAAACTCAGCAGGCGATACGCCTCGGGCAGCGACGGATCGAGCTTCAACGCCTTGCGTAGGTGGGCGATCGCCTCGGCATTCATCCCCTGATTATAGAGGATCTCGCCCATCGAGTAGTATACGTCTGCGCGATCGGGCTTGAATTCGCGCACCCGCTCGAACCAAGCGATTGCGCGGTTCAGCTCGCCCCGCCTCTTCTCCGCATTGGCCAACTGCAAGAGAGCGTACACATCACGCGGTCGTCGCTCGACGAGTATCTCGTACTGGCTGATCGCCTGCTCGTTGCGCCCCGTTTGCATATAGGCCTCAGCCAGCCTGAAACGCGCTTTGTCGTCAGCGTCGTTGGCCTGAAGTCGACTGATATACTCCGAGATCTTTCGATCGTAGTATCCCGTCTGGTGATAGGCGATCTCCAGATTCCGGCGAGCCACCTCCATCTTGCCGTCGATGGCCAGCGCGCGACGGAACTGTTCGATGGCTTCCTCGAACAGACCCTTCTGGAAATACACCACACCGAGGTTGTTGCACGCCCCCGCATCGCCCGGATCGATTCGCTTGGCCAGCGATCGCAGGACGCGAAGATCGCGCTCGGAGTGGACCAACACAGTCATTCGCTACCTCACGCGCACCGCCTTGAGGATCACCCGCAGACTTGCCGTGTCCGGCAGCAAGACAAAATGTCCGGACATTCCCGTGTCGCCTGGATCGAACCGGAAGCGGGTATCCAACACAATCACGACACCGTTCTGTTTCCCGAAATCGAGATGCGAGCTCGAGAGCATGGCGCCACAGACGTCGACCGCCAATTTCGGAACCGACGGAATGAGCATTAAGCCGAGCAAGGTTGAAAGCCCGTTTAGATAGGCACCCGTCAATATGTTTGCCGTTTCCTTCAACGTGGATCTTTCGATCTCGCCAAGCACGTGCGTGATCCCCGATTCACGTCCCAACAGCATGTCGACCAGCTGCATGGCGCAGGTCTTGTCGAACATCATCAAGCTGCGCCCGGTCAGGTCACCCAGTACCTGCATCAGTATGGCCGCCACGATCCTGTCCTCGTTTCCCACGGCGGCTGCTGCCTGTTCGATTGGGCAGACCCCAACCCTGGGAACATCGATCATGACCCGGCGGTCCGTGAGCTGGTTGAGCGCGGTCGCCGCATGACCCGCACCGATATTCGCCACTTCCTTGAGCGCATCCAGCTCTAAGTGGCGCAGATCGAGGATCTGGCTTGCTGACTCGTCTACCCGTTCCATAGACAGGCCCATCCCGCGTTTCTCGTTCGCCGAGGTCAGAATAAGCTGCCGACATCCAAGACCAGTGCCGGTTTGCCATCCGGTCGCACCGTGGCGCCCGAGAAGGCCGGGATCGCTCCGAGCGGCGGGTCGAACGACTTGACCACGATCTCTTCCTCACCCACGAAGCGATCGACCGATATGGCCGAACGCATCCCGCCAAATTCGAGCACCATGACCCGCAACTTGCCCATACCGGACCCGTTGTCGCGATCCGCTTCAACCAGTCCGTTGCCGAACAACCGATCCAGCCGAGTCAACGGCAGCCGTTCGTGGTGCCACAGAATCCACTCACGCCCTTCGTCATTCTCGACTGCCGCTTCCCCCAACTCCAGACTTTCGCGCGTGAAGCTGGCCGGCACTGCGTACTTCTCGTTCGCCACCGCCACAATCAACGCGGGGAGAATGACCAGGGTCATCGGCAACTCGAGCCGAAAGGCGGTGCCGACTCCCAGCTCCGTCTCGAACTGAACGGAGCCACCCAGCTTGCGAACGCTCTCATCCACGACATTGAGCCCCACACCACGACCGGAGAGCGTCGTCACCTGACCGGCCGTCGAGAATCCGGGGTTGGCCAGCAGTCGGTACAGCTCCGGGGCCCCCAACTCAAGGTCGTCGGCGATCAAGGCACGGCGTCGCGCTTCCTCCATAACTCGCCGACGGTCCACTCCACCGCCGTCATCGCCGACCTCAATGACCACTCGCGACCGCTCGCGCCGCGCTGAGAGCCTCACATGCCCGGCTCGCGGCTTTCCCACTCGTTGACGCTGCGCCGGAGGCTCGATCCCGTGGTCGACCGCGTTACGAAGCAGATGCAACAAAGGATCGCTGATGGCGTCGAGCAACGCACGGTCGATCTCGAGCTCCATGCCGGTGATCTCGAGCTCGACTTCCTTGCCAGCTGCCCGGGCCGCCTCGCGCACCAGTCGCGGATAGCGGTCAAAGACCTGCCAGATCGGAACCATGCGGCTCTCGACAACCTGCGTCTGCATCTCGGCGATCAGCTGGCCAGCCTTCTCGACGGCATCGGTAAGCGGCCCGGGGGTGAACTCGCTAACCAACGCTCGGAGCCGATCTCGAACGATGGCGAGCTCACCGATCAGGTTCATTAGCGTATCGAGTCTACCGATCGGAACGCGGATCCTAGTCGTGTCCGGACGCCGCGCGCCGGTTTCGGCCGCCGAAAGGATTCGCCTTTCTCTCCCTGCCGACTGATAGCGATCCGGCGCAAGGGATCCGTCAGGCGGTTCGCCGTTCGCCCCCTCGGCCGGATCAGCCGCGATTCGCCAGGACACCAAGCGCTCGATCACGACGTCCGGGTCCGGGGGCTCCTGTCCAGCCACCGTGGCCGCGACGGCCGCGTCGAGCAGATCGCCGCCCTCCAGCAGGAGGTCGACGAGCCTTCGCGTCACAGCGCGTCGGTCAGAGCGTACCTCATCGAGCGCCGACTCAATGTTGTGCGCCAGTCGCGTCGCTATGTCGTACCCCATGGCGGCCGCCATGCCCTTGATGGTGTGGACTGAACGGAACACGGCATCGAGCGACTCGCGGTCTCCCGGATTCTCTTCCAAGGACATGAGTCCACGGCTGATCTCAGTGAGGTGATCGCGCGCCTCGGCCGCGAAGAGCTCCGCATACCTGTCCCGCTCTATCATCCCAGGAGTCGTTGAACCGCCTCCACCACTCGCGATGGTTGAAACGGTTTGACCACGAAATCTCCAGCCCCCGCCTGGATCGCCTCGACGACCAAACCTTGCTGGCCCATAGCGCTACACATGAGGATCCTCGCCTCCGGATCCTGCTTCATGATCTCACGAACGGCGTCGATGCCGCCCATGTCGGGCATCACGATGTCCATGGTGACCAGATCGGGCTTGAGTTCCTTGTATTTTTCCACCGCTTCATGGCCGGTGGAAGCCTCACCGACTACATCCAGACCCGCTTGTTTCAGAATGTCCCCAATCATCGTCCGCATGAAGATCGCGTCATCGACAATCAACACCGTACGGCTCTTCATCGCCCTGCCCCTCCATCCGACTTGTCGGTCTCAGAGGCTCCTCGTTCCTGCTCTTCCAAAACGAGACCAAACAGCTGTCTCACATCCAGTTGGAAATACGGTCGGCTATCATACTGACCCGCGCCACAGACTACCGAGCGGCCAGCCAGCGGCATGGGCAGCTGACCATCTTCCTCATTGTCGATCGCGTCGAGCGGCAGCGATGTGACATCGACGACTCGGTCGACTTCGAGCGCCACTTGCCGCGCCTCGTGTTCAAAAACGACAAGTGCCGGGTCGGAGGGCCGGGGGGACAAATCCAGAAGTGCAGCGAGATTACCGGCGACCAAGAGCGTCCCCCTGAGGTTGATCAGGCCTCGCACGGCGGGGATGGCACCCGGGATCGGCGTGGCGGTCAACCCGGGTTCGACGATCTCCCGGACGGCCCGAGCATCGGCGGCAAACAGATGGTCTCCGACGGCGAAAAGCAGTTGGCGCCTGGTGTTGTCCGACACCACAAATGAACCCTGTACGATTTGGGACAGATGGGGGAGGGATCGAGTGAAGTCACTCGCGGGAAGTATAAGTATAATAACGACTAACGCCGGCGTCAACTTGTTTTGCGGGCCCAATCCGCCGCCTCCGCCAGGTCGACCGGCAACGGTGTTTTGAACTCCATCGGGCGACCCGAAACCGGATGGCAGAAACTCAATTCCGCCGCATGCAGGAACTGTCGCGGCACCCACCTCGCGAGCTCCTGCGCCCAACGTCCGGTGCCGGAGCGAAGGCCACGCTCCCACCCGCTCCCATATTGGCGATCCCCGACGATCGGGTGGCCAATATGCCGCAGGTGCACACGGATCTGGTGAGTTCTTCCGGTGTGCAACCTCACTTTGAGATAATCCGCGGCCTTCCAGCGCTCCAACCGCCAGACCTCGGTGACCGCCGGGCGCGTCCCCGGCACCACCGCCATGCGCTTCCGGTCGCGCTGATGGCGTCCCACGTCCGCCTCGATCAGCAGACTTTCCTGCTTCAGATGGCCCCAGCACGCCGCCAGGTAGTGGCGCGAGATCTTCCGCTGCGACAGCGCCTCGGCTAGCCGCCGGTGCACCTTCTCATCCTTCGCCACGATCATCAGGCCCGATGTGTCCTTGTCGAGGCGATGCACGATGCCGGGCCGCCGGCTACCGCCCACCGAGGATAGCCGGTCGGTATGGTGGAGCAAGGCATTGACGAGCGTCCCACGCGAGTGTCCGGGGGCCGGGTGGACGACCATTCCGGCGGGCTTGTTCACCACCAGAAACCCCTCGTCCTCGTAAAGCACGCTGACGGGAATGTCCTCCGCTTCGACATCCAAGGGCTCGGGCGCCGGTATCTCGACGACGATCTCATCGCCGGGCTCGGGCCGATAACTTTTCTTCGGGACCCGAGAAGCGACGCGCACCCGACCGGTCTCTATGAGAGCTACCGCATATGAGCGAGAGAGCGAGAGTCTCTCGGCGAGAAAGCGGTCCAGCCTATGCCCGGAAGCTACTTCGACCTGAATCCGATGGACTTCGACGTCGGCTGTGTCGTCAGGGGGAATCACTCTGTCCACGCTCACGCCGCTGATCCTCGGCCCAGAGCGAAAATAGCAATAGCACCGCGCCAATAGTGACGGCGGTATCGGCCAAGTTGAAGACCGGCCATCGCAGGTTACCAATACCGAAGTCCAAGAAGTCGACGACCCCTTCGGCCGAGCGGATTCGATCGACCACGTTCCCCAGAGCACCGCCAGCGATGGATCCGATGGCCAGGAGCCGCAGTTTGTCGTTCGCGGCCGTATGCCGATACATGACGATTAGGACACCGAGCGCGACGAAGGCCAGCGTCAGGAATATGAATCGGGAGTAGGGCCCGAGGTGAAGGCCGAACGCCGCTCCGGGATTGTGGATGTAGGTCAGGCGGAAGTAATCACCAATGACGTTGACAGCGTTGTAGCGGTAGAGCGTCTGCTGGACCCAAAACTTGGTGATCAGGTCCAGGACCAACACGAAACCGGCAGTCCCCGCAAAAAGACCCAGCTTCGCCCGCGACCCTGCCGAATCGGCCAGCGGTCGGCCCTCGCGCACCTGTTCAGCTTGCGAGTAGCCGTCAGGTGTCACCGTTTTCCTCGCGCTCTTTGCAGCGGATGCAGAGTCGTGCGTGGGGAAGAGCGTCCAGCCGATCGTATCCTATGTCTTCCCCGCACTCCTCACAGATTCCGTAGCGATCCGGATTCTTGTAGAGCCGGCGAAGAGCTTCGTCGATGTGATAGAGCAACCGGCCTTCCTTACTCGCAAACAGAAAGGCCTTCTCGCGCTCCATCGCATCCGTTCCCTGGTCCGCCATATGGAAACTGTAGGCGGAGAGGTCACCGTTCGACGCTTGCAGAGTGTTTGAGAACGACTCGTCAAACTGGGCCAGCTGCTTGACGATCCTCTCTCGCTCTTCGAGAAGCCGCTGCTCGAAATGCGCCTTGTCTTTCTTGCTCAGTGCCATCGTATTTTCCTGGTCTCTAACGACGCCAACGGGATCTATGATCTAGTCGGTACGTGCCGCTACTGAACCTGAACGCCGATCAACGCCTCTCCCTCGTCCAGCTTGAACACCCGAGTGTGATCGTACCGATCACTCTCCGGCGCCGCTTGGCCGATCGCACCCTCCACCGCTAGCACCTCGCCCGCGATATACTCGCGGTGCGCCTCCGCCGCCGAGGCGACTTGGGGCGCCCCAAAGATACCCAATCGGATCCGGTCGTCCAGTTCCAGACCGACATCGCGCCGCAACCGCTGAATCCGGTTCACCAACTCCCGCGCCGTTCCTTCCGACCGCAGCTCGGGGTCCAACGCCGAGTCGAGCGCGACCACAACGCCGCTATCTGATTGCACCGCATAGCCTTGCAGCGGTTGTTCTCTCACGACGATCGCTTCCTCGGGCACCGATACGCGCTCCCCCGCCACCTCCAGCACCAGGTCGCCTCCCGACGCTCGCCAGGCGGAAAGCGAAGCGCTCGCCAAGCCTCTCAGGGCTTCCGCCACGGCCTTGGCCCGCGCGCCGAACCGCGGACCGAGAGCCGCAAAGTTGGGCTCGGCTGCGAGGCTGACCAGCTCCAACGGGTCGGTAGCAAACGAGATCTCTTTCACGTTCAGCTCGTCACGAACGATATTCAGCAAGTCCTCGTCCATGGCCGAGGGTCGGCCACCCGGCAGGAACGTCAGCAGGCGGCGCAGCGGCTGTCGGACCCTGATCCCGGCCGCTTCCCTGGCCGCACGCCCCAAGCCGGTGAGCCTGCGGCTAATATCGACGGCGGCTTCCAGGTCCGGGTCGCGCCGTCCCTCGGCCACGGGATAGCGCTCGAGATGTACCGATGTTCCTCCCGCGAGTTCCCGGTGAATCCAGTCGGCCGCGAACGGTGCCATCGGCGCGACGAGGCGGCAAACCGCAACCAAGGCTTCCCACAAGGTGGCGAACGCCGCGTCCATCGTATCACGGCTCGCTTGCCGGGTTCCCCAGAACCGCGGCCGTGATCGCCGCACGTACCAGTTCGAGAGGTCGTCGACCACGAACTCACCGATGCGACGAACCGCGTGCGTCACGTTGTAGCCGTCCATGTCGGCTCGGCACTGCTCGATCAACCCGTCCAGGCAGGATAGAATCCAGCGGTCCAGGATCGGGCGGCGATCCAAAGCGGGTCGCCGATCTGGCGTCCACCCCTCGACGTTCGCGTACAGTTCGAAGAACCGATAACTGGCAAGCAGCGTACCGAAAAACTTGCGTCTCACCTCGCCTATCGCTTTGGGGTCGTGGCGCTTTGGTAGCCAAGGATTGCTAACCGCCAGCAAGTAGTAGCGAATGGCGTCAGCACCGAAGTCGCCGATCGCGACCCAGGGATCGACCACATTGCCGCGCGACTTCGACATCTTCACGCCGTCGGCGTCGAGAACCAGATCGTTGACGACGACGTTCTCATACGGCGAGCGGTCGAAGAGAGCCGTGGAGATGGCCAACAGCGAGTAGAACCAGCCTCGCGTCTGATCGATACCTTCCGCGATGAAGCTGGCCGGAAAATGCACCTCGAACGGCTCGCTGTTCTCCATCGGGTAGTGCCATTGCGCGAACGGCATCGAGCCCGAGTCGAACCATGTATCGATGACCTCCGGCACTCGACGCATAACGCCCTCACATTGGAGGCATTCCCACTCCACCGTGTCGATGAAGGGCTTGTGCGGATCGAATTCGCTTCCGATGTCCAGCCCTGACCGTTCGGCGAGCTGCGCGTAACTGCCGACTACCTCGACGTGAGAATCGTCACGGTCGCATATCCAGACCGGTAGTGGTGTGCCCCAATAGCGATCGCGGGATAGCGCCCAATCGACATTGTTCTCGAGCCACTCCGCCATGCGCCCGCGGCCGATCTCGCGAGGGTGCCAGTCGACCGTAGCGTTGTTCGCCAGCAGCCGATCCTTGACCTCGGTCGTGCGCAGGTACCAAGAATCGCGCGCGTAATACAGGAGCGGCGAGTCGCAGCGCCAGCAAAACGGGTACGTATGTGAGTGCGGCTTATCATCCCAGAGGCGATCGTTATCCGCCAGCGCTTGGATGATCTGCGGGTCGGCGTCCTTGACGAAGACACCCGCCCAAGGCGACACATCGGCGGTGAAACGGCCTTCCTCGTCGACCAAATGATACGCCGGCAAGCCCAGCGCCATGCCCAGTTCGTAGTCGTCCTGGCCGTACATTACGGCGGTGTGGACGATCCCCGTGCCTTCGTCGGCCGTGACGAAATCGGCCGTCGCCACATACCAGGCGTCGCCCCCTACAGCGTCCTTCAGAAATGGGAACGGTGGATCGTAGCGCATCCCCTCTAGCCGGCCACCCGGCATCGTCTCGAGCACCTCGAAACCATCGCCGAGGACTTCTTGGGCCAAGCGTTCGGCCAGGTAGTAGATATCGTCACCCACGCGGGCCTTCACGTAAGCCACCATCGGGCTGACGGCGAGCGCCACGTTCCCCGGCAGCGTCCATGGCGTCGTGGTCCACGCCAACAGATATTCACCGGGCCGACCCTCCACCGGGAACTTCACGGTGACAGTCGGTTCGGTAACCTCCTCGTATCCGAGCGCGACCTCGTGGCTCGACAACCCGGTGCCGCAACGGGGACAGAACGGCACGACCTTGTGCCCCCTGTATAGCAGACCCTTGGCGTGGAACTTCGACAGGGCCCACCAGACACTCTCCACGTATTCCGGCGAGCAGGTGATATAGGCTCGAGAGTAATCAAGCCAGAAACCGATGCGGAGTGACAGCCTCTCCCACTCTTCCTTGTAGGTGAAGATGTGCTCGCGACAAACCTGTGTGAATCGCTCGACTCCGATCTTTTCGATCTCGGGCTTTCCCGATATTCCCAGCGCCTTCTCGGCCTCGACCTCGACCGGCAGACCGTGCGTATCCCAGCCGGCGATGCGCGTGACCAGCCGGCCTTGCATGGTCTGGTAGCGACAGAACGTGTCCTTGATGGTCCTCGCAAAAACGTGATGGATGCCCGGCCGACCGTTGGCCGTCGGGGGCCCCTCGTAGAACACGAAGGGTTCGCCGTTACTCGTCACCTCGAGCGAACGCTGGAAGGTGCCTTCCTCCTCCCAGAGTCTCAGGACGCGCTCTTCGAGCGTCGTTGGGTCGTCGGGTATCTCGCGGTATAGCTTCTCGCTCATATCCAGATCAATCACCCCAGCCGGGCGACTACCTTCTTGATCAAAAGCGTCAACTTAGGTTCTGCCGTACTTGCCACGCGGATGATCTCTTCCACGCTGGCGGGCTCGAGCGCATCCGGGAGGCAGCTGTCGGTGATGATCGAGATCCCCAGGACCTTCATCCCACCGTGCAGCGCCACGATGACCTCCGGGACCGTGGACATGCCCACGACATCCGCACCAATCATGCGCAAAAACCGATACTCCGCGCGAGTTTCGAGATTCGGCCCCGGAACCGCCACATACACGCCGCGCCGCAAGACAAACCGCTCCTCCACCGCCACATCGACAGCGACGCGTTGCAGTTCGAGGTCGTAGGGCTCCGACATGTCAGGGAACCGCGGACCCAATTCGTCCAAGTTGGGCCCAATAAGGGGATTGTCGCCGAGCAGGTTGATATGGTCGGCGATCAGCATCAGGTCGCCCACATCCCACAACGGGTTCATACCGCCGCAGGCGTTGGATACGATCAGTACCTCGGCCCCCAAATCGCGCATCACGCGAACGGGAAACGTGATCTCTTGCAGCGAATACCCTTCGTAGCGATGAAAGCGGCCCTGCATCGCGACCACGGGCTGACCGGACAAGTGTCCGAGCAGCAGTCTCCCGCTATGGCTCTCCACCGTCGGAACCGGGAAGCCAGGGATTTCGCCATAAGGGATGACGGACTCGGACTGAATCTCATTGGCCAAGCCTCCGAGTCCGGTCCCGAGAATAACGGCTACGCGCGGCCGGACTTCGGTACGACTCCTGACGGCCTCGGCCGACTCTCGAATCCTGCCGATCAGATCTTCACGGCTGGGTCCGACCATCAGCCGGCCTCCTCCGGCTTCTCCTCGCCAGCGAGCGACGACAGCCAGTCTTCCTGCGTCGGGGCCACTGGACCCGAGGCATCGTCACGGTCTGGCGCGACCGCCTCGGCGTCCTCGACGGCCTCTTCCCTAGCGTTGTCCTCTTCCCTAGCGTTGTCCTCTTCCACGTTCAGCTCGCCGAGATACCGCTCGAGCATGGTGCGGAAGGCACGTATGAACCGGAGCTTGCGGCCATGGAGCGCCTCGATTTCCCGGGCCAGCTCGTGGTACGTGCGTTGGCCCTGCTCGACGATCCTCTCGGCCTCGCCCCGCGCTTCCCGCTTAATCAATTCCACTTCCT
>JASFMO010000032.1:0-16155 GCA_050117535.1 Gemmatimonadales bacterium
GACCCCACCTCCTCGAAGATCGTAAATAGGAGGTGGCAGTCCACGGGCAACTCGACCCCGGAACTCACCACCGCTTTCGCCGCCGCGAGTACACACGCGACTCCGGCCTTGTCGTCAAGGTGGCGAGCGACGACGAACCCATTGCTCGTCAACTCGGGCTGTGGATCCACGCTCACGTAGTCACCGACATTGAAGCCTGACTCGCTCAAATCACGGTCAGACTCGAGGCGCTCATCGACGCGTACTTCCACCTGATCCCAGCTGATCGGCTGTTTGTCGATATCCTCGCCGAAGACGTGACCTGAAGCCAGCAGCGGCAAGATGGTACCACGTCGCGGTCCTTGATCCGTGAACACGGTCACTCGCGCCCCCTCCGCGAAGCGGCTTGACCAGGTCCCGACGGGACAGACTGCCAGGCGGCCGTTCGGTTTGAGCGCGGACACCATGGCACCTATCGTGTCGAGATGGGCCACGACGGCTCGATCCGGACTCCGCAAGCGACCGGCAAGGTTGGCGCGAATCGCTCCTCTTCTCGTCAGCTCGAAGTCGATGCCGAGCTGGCTCAATTCCCCGCCAACGAGATGCACGACACCGTCCGTGTAGCCAGACGGGCTCGGCGTCTCGAGCAGCTTGACGAGAATTCGAGCAAGATAGTCGCTGTCGATCTCCAAACGCTCCATAGAACCTCGATCTTCTTGAATCGCGAGTTCAAGTTCCGCATTGAACCGCCGGTCCCCGCTCGCCCCGGCTCACTCCAATAACGTTGGACGCCGAAGGTGGAAATCCGTGGCGTCCTGATAGGCCTTGGCTAGCGCCAGTGTCTCCGCTTCCGCGAACAGGCGGCCGACGAACGTGATGCTGGTCGGCGTGCCGTCGCTGCGGAACCCGTTGGGCAACACCACGCAGGGATGCCCGGTCAGGTTCGTTAGCAACAGGTTGTCCCCGATGAACGAAGGCGCCACATAGGCATCCATCTCCGACAGGGTCTCGGCCATCGCCTGCATCACTAACGTACGGACTCGGTTCGCCTGTAGGTATTCGACGGCGGGTACGAATCGCGACTGCCGAAAGACGTTGGGCCACGCGTTTCGCACCTGTCTTACCATCAGGTCATCACGGTTCGAGAGCGTCAACTGGTCGAACGCCGCTGCCGCTTCCACACTCAAGACAAAGGACATGGCACCGACCGGAAGCCGGGGCAACTCGATGGGCACCAGTTCGATGCCCAGTCCGCGCAATGTCTCGAGCGTTCGCTCGTCGTGCCTCTGCCATTCCTCCTGATTCTCGCGCTCCTCCGCGAACGCGCTCTTCAGATACCCGACTCGTAGTTGCCGGGGGTCGAAGCTAGCATCCCACCCGAAAGGCAGATCCACGATCGAGAGGTCGCGACCGTCCTTGCCATGGATCGCATCAAAGACCAGAGCACAGTCCTCGACGCTACGGCAGATGGGTCCGATCTTGTCCATACTCCACGACAAGGCCATCGCCCCTTGACGGCTGACGCGCCCAAAGGTCGGCCGCAGCCCCGTGGCCCCGCAGCGTGTGCACGGCGATACGATCGAGCCCCACGTTTCGGTGCCGATGCTGAAGCCTACCAGGCCGGCGGCCGTGGCGGCGGCGGAGCCCGCCGAAGAACCGCTGGACCCCTGCTCGTAGTTCCACGGGTTACGCGTGCGACCTTCGTACCAGACGTCACCCCAGGCCAGCGCACCCAGCGTCAGCTTCGCCACGAGCACAGCCCCGGCTTCCTCGAGCCTTCGCACGACCGTCGCATCTTCGTCGATGACCTGGTCCTTGTACGGCCTCGCTCCCCAAGTCGTCCGGTAGGCGTCCTCCGCCAGCAGGTCCTTGGCACCCCACGGGACGCCGTGCAAAGGCCCGCGATACCGTCCGCTGGAGAGCTCGGCGTCGGCTCGCCTCGCCTGCTGCAGCGCCAGTTCCTCCGTCACAGTGATCACACACTCCAGCTTCGGTCCATACTTCTTCAGGCGCTCTAAGTAGATGCGGGTCAAATCGAGGGAAGTGATCCGCCGCGTCTCGACCAACTTGGCTAGGTGCGTCACCGGCAAGAACGCGATCTCTTCAGGGTCCGAGGGCACTCTGTCGATCCCGACTTCGCTTCTCCGCGTCGGCACTTCCATCCGGTCCACGCTCGTTCCCGGCGGAATCGGATTGAAATAGAGCGCCGGCGGCAAATCGTTCGGCACGGCTACCGCGCGGAGCATCTCGAATGACTCGAGGTTGGAGTTCAACCCCTGCAACATCAGATCGCGCTCCGTGTCGTCGAACTCGAGCCCGGCGATTCGCTCAGCCTCGTCGAGCATCTCCTTCGTAATTCTGGGTGATTGCCGCTCTTGAATGAGGCTCCAGAGGACGCCGGGAAACAGCGTCGTAGACAGTCCAAGCCCGGAGAAGAAGGTCAAGAACGCGCGACGATCAATACTAGCCATAGTGAGTGCTCCGACTTCTCGCATCAGCGGTGGCGAAGACAAGGAAGCTGATCGTTCAGATAGTCACTCGCCCCAGTCAACAAACACCAGGCGCGAAACGTCCGTCAAATTCTATCGCGGTATCCTAGAACACATCGAGGTCATTCCCGTACACTACAGGACCCTCGTACACCGCCGCGATCTCACTCAAGAGATCTTCCGGTGCGGAGCCCCAAAGCAACTGGTGGTAGAGGATGAGCAGACCCGGCCGCGCTCGCTGAGCGATCTCGGCCAGCTCGAGCGACGAGGTGTGAGAACTGGCGTGATATCGCTGCCAGACCGGGGCGCGTCGTGCGAACCCGGCCGTGGAGTAGACTTCATGGATCAAGATGTCGCAACGCCGGCAGGCCTCGACGATGCTGTCGGTCGGTCGTGTGTCGCCGGAAATCACGATCGTCCGGTCCGGCGTCTCGAATCGATAACCGTAAGCGTGCTGCCAGGCTCCATGGTCAACCGAGAAGGCGCTGACCCGCACCCTCTCATCCTCGTACGCCAACCCGGGCCCGATCTCGTGGACGTTGACCTTGTAGCCCTCGCGGTTGGCCGGCTCGAGACCTTCCAAGCGCACGCGGATATCGGCTTCGTACGCCGCGGTGAGATGATCCGTCATAGCGCGCAGGCCCGGCGGACCGAATACTTCGGCCGGAACATCACGCTCCAACACCCACGGCGAGAATATGAAGTCGGCATAGCCGAGCGTGTGATCGCTGTGCAGGTGCGTGATGAACGCGATCTTGAGGTGCGAGACGGCGAGCCCCTCGATTCCGTTTCGCTGCGCCGCGGCGGCGCGCCTCACCACACCGGGGCCCAGATCGACCAGATACGGTGTATCATCGACGACGATGGCCACCGCCGGGCCGGATCGATCGGGATCGGCGTTGGGCGTACCCGACCCCAATAGCACGACCCGCGTCCGCTGAGAGGTCAAGGGTTCTGCCGCGGCCTGACCCGCAGCGGCATCACCCTTCTCGGCTGGCCGACAACCGCCGGCCAAGGCCAAGAAGAGAAGCACCGGGAAGCACCGTCTCATCGTCAATCCGTGCGTGTTGCGCCCGTGATAGGCGCGGTGGACGCCCTTTTTGCGACGAACGAATCTAGGACCGCGCCCGGGATAAGGGCAACGCAAAGCCCCCGTAGACCGATCATCGGGCCGCCCGTGGAGGGCGCGTTCGTGACCTCGAGACCGGCCGCTTGTCCCTCGTCACGGCACACCGTACGTTCGCCTCCTGCCAATGGACGGAGTAACCCCAAGCCGGAGTCATCCCATGCCTATCAGCGAGTCTTTCCTGCAAGAACTCGAGCAAGAATCCGCCCTGACCCGCAAGCTGTTAGAGCGCGTACCGGAGGACAAACTCGATTGGAAGCCGGCCGAGAAGTCGATGACCTTGTCACGGCTGGCGACGCACCTAGCGGAGTTGCCAGGATGGTCGGAACCCGTGCTTGACCAGGACGAGTTCGACATTCAGCCGCCGGGCGCACCTCCCTACGAACCGGTCGAGCTGGAGTCGGTGGCGCGAATTCTCGAGACATTCGACACCAACACCGAGAAGCTCCGTCAACTCCTCGCCTCGGCGAGCGACGGGGACTTCATGCGGCTCTGGACGCTGAAGATGGGAGGCGAGCAAGTCTTCACCGCTCCAAAGATCGGTGTGGTGCGAAACACCCTCTTCAACCACGCCGTCCACCACCGCGGCCAGCTGTCGGTCTACCTGCGCCTGCTGGGTGTGCCCGTGCCGGCGACTTACGGTCCATCGGCGGACGAGCCGCACGGTCCCGGCACGTAGCGCCGTCGGCGGACCGGCCCAGCGCCGCGAGCACTCCCAAAACAACGAGCCCGGCTCTGGCCGGGCTCGTCTCTAAACCGACTGGGATCGAAGGGCGTCAAGCCTCGGGCAGCACCGAGATGACCCGCCGCCCGCCGCGCGTGCCAAACTCCACGTAGCCGTCCGAGAGCGCGAACAGCGTGTCGTCGCCGCCCCGCCCGACGTTGTGGCCGGGATGGAACTTGGTTCCCCGCTGCCGCATGATGATGTTTCCAGCACGGACAAACTGGCCCCCGTACCTCTTGACGCCGAGGAACTTGGGATTGCTGTCGCGGCCGTTGCGCGTCGATCCGCCTGCTTTCTTGTGTGCCATACGGGCCGTTCCTGCTAGGATTTCTTCTTCTTGGACTCGGCCGGCTGCTTGGCCTTGGCCTTCGGCTTCTTCGCCGCCGCCTTGGCCTGCGGTTTGGCCGCCGTCTTCTTCTCTGCCGTCTTCTTCGCCGCGGCTTTCTTGGTCGCCGGCTTCTTGGCCGCCCGCTTTTTCTCCGCTGGCTTCGCGGCCGCCTTGGCCTTGGGCTCGGGCTTCGGCTTTGCCGCCTTGACCTTCTTTTCAGGCTCCAGGGTCACCCGGCGATCCCCGCCGAGATCGATCTCGTTGACACGTACCTCGGTGAAGTTCTGCCGATGCCCCGTCTTGCGCCTGTAATTCTTGCGTCGCTTGAACTTGAAGACGACGACTTTGTCGGCGCGTCCGTGCCGCAGAACCTCGGCCCGCACCACGGCGCCGTCGACCGTGGGCCGGCCCACGAGCACCTCGTCGCCCGCAGCGCCCAGCAGCACCTCTTCGAAGGCCACTGTGTCACCCGAGGCGGCGTCCAGCGTGGGCAGCCTCAGGACGTCCCCGATCTCCGCCCGGTACTGGAAGCCGGCGGCTTTAAAGATGGCGTAAGTCACTGCCGTACTTGTCCTATTTGAACCCGATTCAATGTCTCGCAATAGCCCTAAAGCCTATCCGCCACCCCGGCGTGTGTCAACGGCTCGGACTGCCCCGGTATTCAAGCCACGGCGTAGCGATTCGTGATATCCACATCCGCCGGGCCCGACAGAATTCGGAACTCGTCCGCACGCAGCAGCGGGTCATCTCGGACCTCGATATCCACCTTGTACTCCGACTCCAGCCGGCGCAGCAGGTTCGGCTCCTCCTCGAGGATGTGCAGCGCCACCTCGGAATGCAGGCGAATGACCAGCCGTTTGTCTTCACGGGCGGCCGCGACGCGCCGGATGGCGCGCTCGATGCGGCGCACTACGGTCGAGGGCGTGACGATGCGCCCGGCGCCGTCGCAATAAGGACAGGGCCGCGTCACCGTGTGGTAAACGCTGGGCCGCACGCGCTGGCGCGTCATTTCGACCAGGCCGAGATCTGAGATCTGGAATGCCTTGGTGCGGGCGCGGTCGCGGCCCAGGTACGTGCGCAACTCCTGCATCACGCGGTCACGATTCGCCTTGTCTTCCATATCGATGAAATCGACGACGATGATGCCGCCGATGTCACGAAGTCGCAGCTGGCGCGCGATCTCGCGTGCCGCATCGAGATTGGTGCGCAGGATGGTCTTCTCCGGGTCCTTTTTCCCGGTATACCGACCCGTGTTCACATCGATCGCCACGAGCCCCTCCGTAGACTCGATGACGACATGGCCACCCGAGGGCAACTCAACCCGCTTGTCGAACGAGAGCCGGATCTCTTCCTCGATCTCGTACTTGTCAAACAGCGGCGTCGTGCCCTCGAACAGGCTCACCCGCCGCATCAGCTCGGGGTCAACCGCCTCCAGGTAGTCTCGCACCTCGTTGAAGATCTCGCGCGAATCGACGATCAGTGCGTCTACCTTCTCGCTGAACAGGTCACGGATGATACCGGCGGCGAGGTGAGCCTCTTGATGCACGATGGCGGGCGCTTCGGCCTGGGCGACGCGGCCTTCGATCTTCTTCCATGTCTTCATCAATCCTCTCAGCTCGCGCTCCAGTGCCTTGCGCCCAGCGTCCTCGCCCACGGTTCGCACGATGACCCCGCCGTCGCCCGGCTTCAAAATGTTGCGCATCAGCCGACGCAGACGCGTGCGCTCGTCGCGATCATCGATTTTCCGCGACACGCCCACGTGCTCGCTTCGGGGCATGTACACCAGATTCCGTCCGGGCAATGACACCTGCGCGGTGACGCGGGGGCCCTTCGTCCCGATCGGCTCCTTCGTCACCTGCACGAGGATTTGCTCGCCCTTCTTGATCAGGCTCTGGATGGGCGGATAGCGCTGGACGCCCTTCTCCTCCTCCGAGGCCTCGGGGTCCTCGTCGGCCAGGTCGGAGACGTGAAGGAAGGCAGCTTTCTCGCTACCAATATTGACGAAGGCCGCCTGGATCCCAGGCAGGACGCCCTCGACGCGGCCCAGATAGATGTCTCCGACTATCCGTTGCGCGTCGGGGCGATCGAGCATCAGCTCGACGAGGACGTTGTCCTCCAGGATCGCGACCCGCGTTTCGTGCGGAGCCGCATTGATCAGTATTTGTCGTTTCATGCCAAACCTTGTTGACTCCTCTTACCATAGGGCAACATCCTTCCCACTCTGTTCCGGCCCGAGAAGGTGTCGCGCAATCACAGTCCTCTGGATCTCGGAGGTTCCCTCTCCGATCTCCCCTATCTTTGCGTCTCTCATCAGCCGCTCCACCGGGTATTCGGTCGTGTAACCGTAACCCCCGTGGAACTGCACAGCCTTGGTCGTAGCCCAGACCGCCAGCTCCGAGCAATACAGCTTGGCCATCGCCGCCTCTTTGGTGTGCGGCTTGCCAGACTGCTTGAGCATCGCAGCGTGATAGGTCAGGTGCTTGCCCGCCTCGATGCGGGTCCACCAATCCGCCAACTCGAAGCGCACGCCCTGGAAGTCGCAGATACGCGTATTGAATTGCTTGCGGTCTTCCGTGAACCTCAACGTATACTCCAGAGCGCCCTCCGCGATGCCGAGGAGGTGCGCCGCTATGCTGATCCGCCCCCCGTCCAGGGTGCGCATGAAATTCTTGAAGCCTCTGCCACGCTCGCCTAGCATGTTCTCGTTCGGGACGATCGCGTCTTCGAAAACCAGCTCGGTCGTGTCCGATGCCCGCCAGCCCAGCTTGTCTTCCTTCTTGCCGTGCTTGAAGCCCGGGGTGTACTCCAGATCTTCCGCGTGCCCGACTCCAACGGCCTTCGCCTCTTCCATGTCGCGGGTCGGCTTCGTCAGGATGAACGAGCTGATCTCCTTCTTGCCGTTCTTCTCGCCCGTAACGGCCGTGACCACGAAGATCTCACCGACGCCACCGTTGGTGATGAAGATCTTGGTACCGTTCAGAACCCAGTGATCGCCCTTCTGTTCCGCCCGTGTTTGGGTCCCGCCAGCGTCCGAACCGGCTTCCGGTTCCGTCAGGCCGAAGGCGCCCAGTACCTCACCACGCGCGAGCTTGGTCAAATACTTCCGCTTCTGCTCCTCCGTCCCGAAATCGTGAATCGGTGCGGCCGCGAGCGTGATATTCGCTCCCACCGTGATCGAATGCGAAGGACAGACCTTCGAGAGCTCCTCCGCCACGAGCGTGGAGGCCAACGTGTCCATCCCGACGCCGCCGTATTCTTCCGGCCAGGGCACCCCGAACAGGCCGAGTTTGGCCATCCTCGCGACGTTCTCCCAGGGGAAGCGGGCTTCGCGGTCTAGCGCGCCGGCGACGGGCTCGATCTCGTTCCGCGCGAACTCCCGGACCGTGTCCCGGAGCATGCGATGCTCGTCGGACAGGTAACGATCTTCAACGCTGCTGGTCAGCTCGATCATCTCTCTCTATCTGTACACGTTCAGCGCCCCGGGGCTCGAGGGCGAACGGCGGATTGCAAACGCGTCCGCTGCAACCCTTTAGTATGCTCAAGAGGGCCGTTCTTCGCTAGGGGGCGTCCGCTATCGAGTCACCTATCCTATTAAGTGACAGTACGATACGATAGTCAACCTCGCTTCCCACTTCAGGCCGGCGGCGCTCTGACTATCGACCTCAAAAACACGCCGCTCCTGGGCTCTGAAACGCGCCACTGGCTGACGGCGTACTACCTCTCTAGACTGCAATCGCCGTAGATTCTCAGTGCTTGCTCAACCATCACCCGGAAGGGAGGCGTTCCATGTCCGACTATCCACGCGGCCGGTTCTGCTGGTACGATCTGATGACTTCGGACCCTGGCGCCGCTGAGAGCTTCTATCGCGAAATCGCCGGTTGGGGGACCGAAGTCTGGGAGGGCGGCGAGATGCCCTACACGATGTTCACCAACGGAGGCAAACCCCTCGGTGGTGTCATGCACTTGCCGGAAGAGGCCAGGTCGCAAGGCGCCCCACCGAACTGGCTGGCATACGTCGCGGTACCCGATGTCCACGAGACGACCGCGCGGGCGAAAGCGCTGGGGGGACACGTCTACGTCGAGCCTCAGGAGATCCCGAACGCCGGGACGTTCGCGGTCCTGGCTGACCCGCAGGGCGCTGTATTCGCCGTCTTCGCCGCGAAAGAAGAGATGCCCAGCCACGGCAAACCGCCGGCGACGGGCGAGTTTTCGTGGCACGAGTTGGCAACGACCGACCATGCCGCCGCGTTCGACTTCTATGCGGACCTGTTCGGCTGGCAGAAGACCGACGCCATGGACATGGGCGACATGGGCATCTACCAGATGTACGGTTTCGAGGACTCCACGCTGGGCGGAATGTTCAACAAGCCCGCCGAGATGCCGGCACCGCCGCACTGGCTTTACTACATCAGAGTCGCAGACGTTAACGCCGCGGCCGAAAAGGTGAAGGCTCTTGGTGGACAGATCCTGAACGGTCCGATGGACGTGCCCGGCGGTGACACGATAGCCCAGTGTGTCGACCCGCAGGGCGCTGCCTTCGCGCTGCACACCTCGGCCGGTGGCGGCTAGCGAGGCGTAGGTCGACATCGCGCGGGTCCCGGCCGTACCCGGGAGCCCTGCGCGTCGGCGGGGCCCGCGCAGGTCGTCTGCGCGGGCTTCTGCCGGTCTCTGTCTCTCGCCAGCCCCTGGGCATTCCCACCACGTTCGTCGAACGCCGAGTCGTTGGACGCCTCGGCACGACTTCGCCCCGACCCCTTTTGAAACGGACTGGTTCGCCCGCGCGTAGTGGATTGCGTGACGACCACTTACGGGCTTCCCGCACTGATGGACTGACCAGCATGGATACGCTTATCCAGGATCTGCGTTTCGGCGTGAAGCTGTTGTGGAAGGAGAAGGCGCTGAGCCTGACCGTACTGCTCACGCTGGCCGTCTGTGTCGGGGCGAACACAACCATCTTCAGCGTCATCAAGACGGTCTTGATCGACCCGCTTCCCTTCTCCGAGCCCAATCGTCTGGTACGGGTCTTCAACAGCTACCCAAACGCCGGCGCTGAACGCGGCGCCAACAGCGCGCCCGATTTCTTCTTCCGGCGCGAGCGGGTGGCGGCGTTCCAAGAGGTCGCCGCCTACCAGTACTGGGGTCACACCATCGGAGAGCCGGGAAGCCCGGAACGACTTCGCACGACTCGAGTGACCGCGTCCTTTTTCCCGCTGCTCGGTGTCCGACCCGTGATCGGACGCAACTTCGCCGAGGACGAGATGAGCGTCGGGAACGAGCAGGCGGTCATCCTCGACTACGGTTTCTGGCAGGAGCGATTCGGCGGCGATCCGGCCGTCTTGGGTCAGAGTCTGCGGATCGACGGGCGACCGTACTCGATCGTCGGGGTCCTACCGGAAGGCTTCGACTTCCTGGGCGAACGTGAGAGCCGCTTGTACGTGCCGATACCGTTTTCGCCCCAAGACCGAACCGCGGAGCAGCTGCACAACAACAACTACTCGATGATCGCCCGGCTGGCGCCGGGGGCGACCATTCAGCAAGCCGTGGATCAGATCGCAGTGCTCGACCGGGGCCTGATCGAGGAATGGCCGATCCCCAACGCCCGTCAATTGCTCGAGGACGCCGGCTACCACGCTCGTGTCATCAACTTGCGCGACGATCTGCTCCGCGACATCCGGCCGACGTTCATGATGCTCTGGGGTGGCGTGGCCTTTGTATTGCTCATCGGTTGCCTGAACATCGCCAACCTAATGCTGGCCCGCTCCAATATTCGGCTGCGAGAACTGGCCACGCGCCTCGCACTGGGGGCCGACCGCGTCCGACTCGGGCGGCAACTGCTGACGGAAGCGGTATTGATCGCGGTGCTCGGAGGCCTGCTCGGGCTCGGCGTGGGGGTTGGCGGACTACGGTTGCTCGAGAGCCTGGGCGTCGAAGATCTACCGCGCGGCGCTCAAGTCGGTATCAATGGCAGCGTCGTGGGGTTCACCCTCTTGATCGCTTTCGCCGCCGGGATCGTGTTCGGCCTGATCCCGCTGATACACATCCTTCGATCCGATCTCAATTCGGTGTTCCGCGCCGAGAGCCGCACCGGATCGGCCAGCCGGAGGGCCGTGACGCTGCGAAGCGCACTGGTCACCAGTCAGGTCGCCATCGCCTTCATACTGCTGATTGGCGCCGGCCTCATGTTGGCCAGCCTGCGAGCCGCGCTGGATGAGGATCCCGGCTTCGAGCCTAGGTCCGTACTGACCGGCTACCTGTCGCTGCCCGAGTCACGATACGCCGAGGCTGCCGATCGCCGACAATTCATCGACGAGCTGCTACGCGAGGTTAGGTCGCTGCCGGGTGTCTCGGCGGCGAGCGTGACGACCATGATACCGTTTGGTGGCGGCGGTAGCTCGAGCGTGATCTTGCCGGAGGGTTACGTGCCCAGTCCGGGCGAATCGCTTCTCTCACCGTTCAGGACCACGGCCGGGCCGGGCTACTTCGAGGCTCTCCGTATCCCGCTGGTCGCCGGTCGCTATTTCGAAGAGTCGGACACAGAGAACTCCGGCAACGTCATCATCATCGATGAATGGCTGGCTAGGCGCTACTTCGGAGATGACAGCCCGATTGGGCGGAGGATGTTGTCGGGTACGCTGCCCGGGATGGAGGAGAACGAGGAGGACTACCTCTACACAATTGTGGGCGTCGTCGGCACGATCAAACAAAACGAATTGACCGAGACCGAGCACGTCGGTGCCTACTACTTCACCTACAAGCAACGGCCGCAGGGTTTTCTCACCCTCACCGTTCGCACGGCCGTCGAGCCCCTGACGCTCACCGGCCCGATCCGCGCCGTCGTTGCCGGGATCGACCCCGACCTGCCGTTTTACTACCCCGAAACGCTCGCAGACCGCGTCGCCGAGTCGCTGGTCGTGCGCCGGACGCCGATGCTGCTGCTCATGATCTTCGCTGCCGTGGCCCTCTTCCTCGCCGCCGTCGGGATTTACGGCGTTCTCGCCTACACGGTGACACAGCGAACTCGCGAATTGGGCATTCGCGTTGCCGTGGGAAGTACGCCCCGCCAGCTGTTCGGTCTGGTCGTGTCACAGGGAATCCGCGTGATTGGTCTCGGGCTCGTCGTCGGCATTCTCGGCAGCCTCGCCTTGGTCCGCTTGATCCAGTCGCTGCTGTACGGAGTACAGCCCACCGATCCGCTGGTCCTGACCACCGTGGCTGCGATGCTGGCGGCCGTGGGCGTCGCCGCCTGCCTGCTTCCAGCCCGAAGGGCGACGCGCATCGACCCCGTCGTGGCGCTGAGCGACGAATAGCGGTTCGGCTCAACCTGTCCCGCCGCTGAGCTGATTCGACAGGATTCGGCTGTCGCTCACGCACGGCCGAGACGCGCGCGAGCGGAGGCTAATGCGCCGGGGGGCTGGGGCATCTCTCTCCGGCCCTTGCGTATCGCCCATGCATCACGCTATTCGACTACTATTCGCCAACTGTGTAGTCCCGAGGGGTGGTATGGAGCACGACGCCATAGCGGTTATCGATTTCGGCGGCCAGTACGCGCACTTGATCGCCACCAAGGTGCGGCGGCTGGGTGTCCTAGCCGAAATTCGCCAGCCCGAGGACCCGATCGAAGCTTTCGAGCGCTACAAGGGGATCATCATCTCGGGCAGCCCGAGCCTCGCCTCGCACGGCGAAGACTCGGACTACACGCGGGCGATCTATGATCTCGACGTGCCGATCGTTGGCTTCTGTTTCGGCCATCAAGAGATCGCCAAACACTACGGCGGCGAAGTCATCCACGGCGGCCGCCAGTGGGGCCGGGCCGATCTGCACCTCACGGGCGACCATCCCCTCTTCGCCGGTCTCGGGCCTATCGAACCCGTCTGGATGAGCCACTACGACAGCGTCGTGTCCTTGGGGCCGGAATTTCAGGAGTTGGGTTGGAGCGAAACGACGGAAGGAGGGCCCGACCATCGTTTTGCCGCGATCGGGTCGGACACGCTGCGCCGCTACGGTTTCCAGTTCCATCCCGAAGTCGACGACACGGTTCACGGTAACGAGATGATCGCGAACTTCGTGCTCGACATCTGCCAGTGCCGGCCGACCTGGTCGATGGATGCCTTCCTAGAGGAAGAGATGAAGAAGATCCGGGCTCAGGTGGGTGACCGCTCGGTGTTTCTGCTCGCCTCGGGTGGCGTCGACTCCACCGTGGCCGCCACTCTGCTGGCCCGCGCCCTCGGCCCCGAGCGGGTTGACCTTCTGCACGTCGACAACGGCCTGATGCGGAAGGACGAGAGCGTACAGGTCATCGATTTCTTCCACGGGTTGGGTCTGGGTTCGCACGTCCACTTCATCGACGCGAGCGACCGCTTCCTCGATGCGCTGGCTGGTCTGATCGAACCAGAGGCGAAGCGCCGCGCCATCGGCGACACGTTCATCGCGGTCTTCCAAGACGAAGCGGAACGGCTCGGACTGCACGACCACCTGCTCGGGCAAGGCACGATTTACCCCGACACCATCGAGACCGGCGGCACGAAGCGCGCCGACACGATCAAGACGCATCACAACCGCGTGCCGGTGATCGAGGAGATGCTGGCAGCCGGACGGGTGGTCGAGCCGCTGGCCGAGCTATACAAGGTCGAGGTGCGCGAACTGGGAGAGAAGCTGGGCGTACCGCACGACTTGGTCTGGCGTCATCCCTTCCCCGGACCGGGTCTGGGAGTGCGGCTCCTGTGTGGCGACGGCAAAGGCGATGTCGAGGGACTCGATGATATCGCGCCGCTCGTCGCCGAGGTGGGCCGCCGCCACGGTCTCGACGCCGAGGTGCTTCCCATCCGCTCCGTCGGCGTCAAGGCCGATCTGCGCGCCTACGAACACCCGGCGTTGCTGAGCGGTGCTGCGCCGTGGGAGAGACTACTGGCGGCCTCGTCAGTGCTCACCTCGGAGGTTCCGGGGATCAACCGATGCATCTGGAATCTGGGCGACGCCCCGCCCGCCACCGCCGTACCGCTCGCCGCAACCGTGTCGCGCGAGAGGCTCGATCTGCTGCGCGAGGCCGACCACGCCGTCATGGAGGGATTGCGCCGGCACGGTCTCTACGACGAGATCTGGCAGTGCCCCACCGTGCTCGTCCCGCTCGACCTCGCCGGCGACGGTGGCGAGCTGGTGGTGGTTCGGCCGGTGCGCTCGAAACGCGCCATGACGGCGGCGCCAGTCGAATTGCCGTCCGCGCTGCTCGACGAGCTGCGCCGCGAAGTCCTCGGACTGCCCGGCGTTTCGGGACTCGCCCTCGACCTCACCTCGAAGCCGCCCGGCACCATCGAATGGGAGTAGGCCGGTAGGGCCGCGTTGCCAGACAATCCAGATCGACTATTCTTAGAACAAATATCTGACGCGCAGGTGCGGTTTTCGACGCGAGTTGGGAGCTTATGTCCGGCCTCAAGCGGCTAGTCACCGAAGTCCACAGACGGTCACTCTGGCAAGTTCTGGCGATCTACGTGGGCGGCGCCTGGATCGGCTACGAGGCGATCCAGGGCCTCACCGAGGGGCTGGGACTGCCCGACTGGTTTCCAGGCTTAGCCGTGGTGCTCTTCATCATTGGGCTGCCGATCGTATTGGCCACCGCCTTCGTGCGTGAGAGCGAGCCACAGCGGACAGGAGGCGATCGAGCACCGGCGGCAGCGGCGGGTCTGCCAGCGGAAGCCGAGCCGGACGCTCCGGCGGGCACCGCAGCGGAGGCACTTTCACCCGCGCTCGACCGCGCCGTCGAGTCGCAGGGCGCGACCAGCGTCGAAGGAATCCGCCAGATCCTGACGTGGCGAAACAGCCTCCTGGCCGGCGTCATCGTCTTCGCCGTTTGGGGCGCCGTGTCAGCCAGCTGGATCCTGCTGACCGTGCCGGGGCTAGTGGTGAAGGCCGAAGCCGCTGATTTCTTCAGCAGCGAAGACAAGGTCGTCGTCGCCGCCTTCGAAAATCAGACCGACCAGCCGGCGCTCGAGTTAGCGGTTCGCGAGGCGATCATCACCGACCTGGAGGGGTCGGACTACGTCGACATCGTAGACCGGGTCGAGACAAAGGCCGTGCTCGAGCGCATGCGATTACCCGACACGACGACCGTGAGCGAGGAGATCGCCCTCGAGATCGCGCGCCGCGAGGGGCACCCGGCGGTGATCGCCGGCGGCGTCACACCGCTCGGATCCGGCTTCCAGATCAGCGCCCGCGTGATCGAGGCGAAAGGCGGCGAGGCGGCCGTGCGAGTGCGAGAGACGGCGGCCGGCGACGCCGACGTCGTCGCGTCGGTAGAGAAGTTGTCCCGGCTGTTGCGACGCCACCTGGGCGAGAAGTTGACCAGCCTGCAACGCAGTCAGCCGCTCCCCCAGGTCACGACCGCCTCGCTGCCGGCGCTCGAGCTGTACGCCCGCGGCGTCGAGTATGGCCATCGCGGCGAACACGAGTCGGCGATCCCGCTGCTCGAGCAGGCGGTGGCGCTCGACACGGCGTTTGCCACCGCCTATCGGGCGCTCAGCATCTATCACGGCAACCTGGGCAACGTGGCCGCTGGACAGCGCTACGTGGCGCGGGCCTACGCTCATGTGGACCGGCTGGCAGCACGAGAGCACTATCTGGTCGGGGCGCTCTACCACGCCTACCTGTACCGACTGGACTCGGCCGCCTACTACTACGAGTTGGAGATCGAGCGCGATCCCGGATCGTACGTCGCCGTCAACAACTTGGGGGACAACTACGAGCGGATGGGCCGTTACGAGGCTGCCGCCCCGCTATACCGGCGGGCGGTCGAGTTGGAGCGCGACCGCGCATCGGTGTGGGTCAACCTGGCGAGCATCGCTCGCACGCTCGGTGACACGGTTGGGGCCGATTCCGCGCAAGCCTTCCTGACGAGGCAATACCCCGGCACTCAAAGCGCTCTATTCAATGCCGTCTCCAACGCGCTCTACGCCGGCGACTTCGAGTCGGCGCGGGTCGGCGCCCGCGAGATGGTCGACAACGCGTCGCTGACGATCTCCGCCTGGGGCCATTGGCTATTGTCATCACTGGACGCGCTGAACGGCCACCTGGCGGGAGCCCTTGCCCATAGCGACTCAGCGATCCGACTCGGCGGCCAGAGCGGCGTGACGTTGATAGGGTATCTGGCCTTGGAGAATAACAACCACGCCCTGCTCGCCGCCGGCGCGCCGCAACGCGCGCGGCCGTTTCTCGAGCGGCTGGAGACGATGGCCTTCAGCGAGACGACCCCGTTTGCCGGACACGTTGGCCTGACAGCGGTCGCCGAGGGATACGCGCTGGCGGGTGACCTGGAGCAGGCCGACGGCTTCCTCCAACACATCGATTCGATCGGCCGGACGACCGGATTCCACCCCACCGGGCGTGAGGAGCACGTTCGCGCCATCGAGGCGCTGCAGCGCGGTGAATCCGAACGGGGCATCGCCCATCTGGAGCAGGCACGGACGAACGGCTACGGGTTATTTCTTCGCAAGAGCCGCTTACTGCTGGCCGATGCCGA
>JASFMO010000033.1:0-15985 GCA_050117535.1 Gemmatimonadales bacterium
TCGCTGCCTTCACGCCAGTTCGGAAATGTCGACTCGTTAGCCAGACGGTAACCGACGACAAACCAGAGCTTGATGTCGTCCACCGCGCCACGTAGATCCCAGTCATCGCTGTATTCATCGGACGGCCGGTGATAGTGCGTCGCCGTCCACTCGTCCTTCTTCTGCTGTGTCCACTCGATCCCGTACTCGACGTGGTCGTCGCCCGTGTCGGTGTACAGGGCCGGTACGCCTTGTTTGGCAAGCGAGAAGTGGTCCGAGCGATAGAAGTAGCCTTTCTCTGCCTGAGGATCAGGGCGGACGGCGCGCCCCTGCGACTCGGCGGCGGCTATGAGATAATCGTCCAACTCGGAATTGCCATGTCCGATCACGACGATGTCTTTCATCGGGCCGTATACGTTGAGACCGTCGATGTTGATGGCCGCCACTGTCTTCTCGAGCGGGTAGATCGGATTCTCGCCGTAGTAGGCCGACCCCAGCAGTCCCTGCTCCTCCGCCGTCACCGCCATGAAGAGAATCGAGCGCCGCGGCGGGGTCTCGAGAGCCTTGAAAGCCTTGGCCAGCGAGAGGAGTGAAGCCGTCCCGCTGGCATTGTCCAGAGCGCCGTTGAATATCTGGTCGCCCTCGAGGCTCGGGTCGCGCCCGAGGTGATCCCAGTGAGCTGTATAGATGAGGGTCTCATCCGCCCGGTCCGTTCCCGGGAGCAAGGCGAGGAAATTTCGTGAGGCAGAACGTTCCAACGTGTTGCTGATCGCCACGGATGCGTTGACACCCATCGGGACGGCCTCGAAGTCGGGGGCCATCGCCCGCTGCTTCAACTCATCGTAGTCTAGCCCCCCCAGCTGGAAGATCTCGCGTGCGACCTCCAACTGGACCCAACCCTCGACCTTCACACGCGACATGTTGTCGTCCTCGGACACCATGCCGAACTGCGGGCCCGTCCAGCTACCTTCCACCGTCTGCCACGGGTATGCCGCCGGCGCCGTCTCGTGAACGATGATCGCGCCCGCCGCGCCCCGCCGAGCTGCCTCCTCATACTTGTAGGTCCAGCGCCCGTAATAGGTCATCGCGCGTCCTGTAAAAACCTCCGGATTCTGCGCGTAGAAACCGGGATCGTTGACCAGTATCACGACCGTCTTGCCCTCGACGTTGATGTCGGCATAGTCGTCCCAGCCGTATTCCGGCGCCACAATGCCGAAACCGACGAAGACGAGCTCGGAATCCTCGAGGTCAACCGAATCCACGACTCGCGTCGTCCAAGCGACGAACTCACTACCGTAGGCGTACTGCTTCACCGTACCTCGGCGTCGGATGCTCAGCGACATGGTCGGATCCGCGGCGATCGAGACGAGCGGCACGTCCTGGACCCAGCTAGACCCATTTCCCGGCTGCAGGCCCAGCTTTCCGAATTCGGTCGTTAGATACTCGATCGTTTTCTCCTCGCCCGGAGTCGAGGGAAGCCGACCCTCAAATTCATCCGACGCCAAGGCCTTCGTGTGCTGTACCAAGTCGTCGACGCTGATCGTCGCCATGGCCTCACTCAGCTCGGCGTCCGGCTCGGAAGCGCAGGCGCCAGCCCCAATCGAAACCGCGACCACGGCGAGGGGCAACCACTTGGGGGCGATTCGCTTCATTATAACCTCGCTACGCTGTTCGTTCGCTGATCAGCATTCAGACCGTGCTCGCGCGGCCAGCGAACCCGCACGAGCACGCGCCAATCGAATGTGCTTTGACAGCTCAACGTAAGGGGCCGCCTACGCCACGCAAGCTGAGCAGGCCCTTGCTGGGGCTATCTCACAATGCCAACATGACGCCCAACACGGCATTGGTGCTCAAGTTCCAGATCACATTGGAGCCCAAAGCCGGAATCGGGACTGGATTCTTCGGCGACCCCAAGGCCCACTGAATCGGCTTGGCCAGGAGCAGGCTCGGAAGCGCCGCAGCCAGCGCGAGGGTCGGCAAGTAGTCGAGGAGCACGCTGACGGCTATCGATACCGGCACTAGAACCCCAAACAGGGCATACAGCCGAGCGGCCTGCCGCCGGCCCAAGAGCAGGATTAGATTGCGCCGCCCCCCTTCCTGATCCGCTGGCTCGTCGGGGAACTCGTTCAGCAAGAGAAGATTGAACGTCATGAAGAAGGCTGGAAGCGAAGCCGCGATGGCGACGGCATCGTAGCGACCGGTCTGCACCAGCGCGGTTCCCAGCACCGGCAGCGCTCCCAGTCCGAGACCAGCGAACAGCTCTCCCACATAAGCGCGCGCCAACACATCGGTATAGGCGAACACAGCCACGGCCCCCACGGCCAGGATTGGCACCAACGGCCATCCGATCAACGTGAGGAAGTAGATACCGACGATGACGCCGACCGCACCTCCCGCCAATCCAGTGACGACCGCCTTTCCGTAACTAAGGCGCCCGCCGGGCAAGGTGCCGCTGCCACCGCTGAACGGCGTTCTCTGAGTCTTCAGATCGATGCCGGTGCGATAATCGCTGGCCTCGTTCAGGGCATTCACAGCGATGTGTACGGCCAGCATACCGACGAGCGCCAGTGCGGCGCGAAACCAGTTCACAAGTCCCAGGCTGGCGGCTGCGCCCGTGCCAGCAATCACGAGCGTTACCGGCAACAGCAGAAAAGGCGCCCGGGCCACGCCGGCGTAAGCGGACAAACTCATTCTTCCCTCCACGGTTGGGGCATTGAACGCAGAACGGTGCATTGCAAGGCCAAAATGCGCAAGCCGTCGGTTCGAGGCTTCTGGCGGCCTCGACCGGCGGCGCCCAGATTGACCCACAGACCTAGCGGCGAGGAGGTTCAACGATGATCCAGCGTCCCGAGTCGTCCGAGTACTTCGAATTCTACGATACCTACGTACGCCGCGTACCAGACCGAGACGTCCTGTCGGTATTAGACCAAAGTCTCGAGGAGACGCTCGCGTTGTTGAGCTCGGTTCCCGTTGAGCTCGAGGAGCGCCGCTACGAGCCAGGCAAGTGGAACGTACGCGAGGTAATCGGCCACATCATCGATGCCGAGCGGGTCTTCGCCTATAGGGCACTACACTTCGCGCGTCGCGATCCAGCGCCGCTTCCCTCGATGGAGGAAGGCGACTACGCCCGCGCCTCGAATGCCGGCCGACGGCCACTCAGCGAGCTGGCGATCGAGCTCGCGGCCGTGAGACGTTCCAGTATTTTGCTTTTCCAGAGCTTCGACGAAGCGATGCTGAACCAGAGGGGAACGGCCAGCGGCTACGAGTTCGGCGTGCGCAGCATACCGTACATCGTCGCCGGCCACGAGATCCACCATCGTTCGGTTCTTGTCGAGCGATACCTGTAATCGGGGGGACAGCGAAAGGCCAGCCCGTTAGGGTGGCCGCCGAGCGTCGCTTCACGACTCATCTCGACGCTCCGGCTCGGCAAGTTCGTGTCTGTGCCGGCCAATCCACTCTTCGATCTCCTCCGGCACCAACAGGCGATCGGCGATGGCAGCGATCTGCTCCGCTTCACGCCAGGCCTCCTCCAACTCCTTCAACTCCCCTTCGAATGCGCGGCGCTCGGTCTCCTCGTGGGCGGCCATCTCGAGGGCAAGCCGCAACTCGGGTCGCATAGTCTTGACGATAGTCACATCACGATCGAAGAACAGCGGCCCGGGCCTGAAGCCGGGCTTGCCCGATGCGGTAGCGAACACGCTTTCCAAGCTGCGGGACTCCTCAATGAACTCTACAGCCGTACGCACCTGCCGGTCATTGCCTCCGTAGGGATTGATCTTCGGCAACAGTCTGCCGGCAGCCCGTAGCGCTGTGGATCCGCGAAGTTCCGCCGTCTCGCTTCCAACTCCAGCGTACTCGGTCCACCATTCGCGCCTCGCCACTCCGGTCCGATGAGGCACGCTGAGCGACCAACCTTCCGGAGCATCCGAAGCCAGCAATCTCACCTCTCTCAAGTCTTCGCGGGTCAGAGGCAACCGGCTCCCGTCCTCGGCACGCACTCGGGCGACGACGCGTTGCTGTCCTGAAAAAGCGGCCACGATGGCATCGTAGACCGCAACGAAAGCGTCATAGGCGATGGCGGCCTCGACCGCGACTCTCCTCCTCAAGAACTCGCGGCCGTAGCGCCAAGCGGCAAACTCGGGACGTAGCGGCTTGCCAACGCGAACGAGGTCGACTCCCTCGCGCAGCCGGGCAAGCCCGATGTTATCGGACGAAAAACGGACTCTGGTGTCACGATAGTACCGCTCACACTCCTCGATCGCCTCCCAGCGCTCCTCCAACGGCGTCAGGTTCCAGCACTGGCACTCGCCGCATACGACCCACAGCCGGCCTTTGGCTTGATCGAAGGCCAGGCGGCGACCGACCGGAAAGCTTTCGACCGACTCGTTGCCACCGAGCGAGCGGTTACAGTAGATACAGGTCTTGTACATATCGCATCACGGGCTTCTCGAACGGGACGGAACGCGGTCCTTCGCTTCCTCTAGATATACTACGAGACGCCGCACGGCCAGGTTTGTCCAATCTCGGGCTGGCGGAGTCGACGCCCAGTATCGACATTCGGCATCCGGCTCGGTTCTCGAGCGCGATGCATAGAAAGAGGTGTTTGATGGCTCAAAGTGATATTCACGGTAGCTGGGCGCTGGTCACCGGCGCCTCGAGCGGACTGGGCGTCGACTTCGCCCGCGAGCTTGCCGCACGTGGAGCTAATCTGATTCTCGTGGCACGACGCAACGAGCGTCTTCGCGTTCTGGCCGGAGAGATCAAGGTCAACCACCCGGTCGAGGTGGACGTCGAAGCGATCGACCTCGCCGTCCCTGATGCGGCGGAAGCCCTCTACCAGAGACTAAACGAGAAAGGGCGCTCGGTGGAGATCCTGGTCAACAACGCCGGCTTCGGCGTTCACGGGACCTTCCTCGACAACAGCTGGCGGCGCGAACGGGACATGATCCAGGTGGACGTCATAGCCCTCGTGCAGCTGACGAAGCTGTTTGCTGCCAAGATGGTGAAGCGCGGCTTCGGCCGCATTCTCCAGGTGGCCTCGACTGCCGCTTTTCAACCAGTCCCTACCTATGCCGTCTACGGCGCCTGCAAGGCCTTTGTGCTCTCGTTCAGCGAGGCGCTGAATTACGAACTGCGTGGCAGCGGCGTTACGTGCACCGTCCTCGCGCCGGGCGTGACCGCAACGGAGTTCCAAGCAGTGGCAGGCCACCCCTACAGCCGCTACATGCGCCTGACAGAGATGAAGAGCTCCGATGTGGCACGTCGAGGGGTCGAGGCGATGTTGAGTGGCCGGAGTTCCGTTGTCCCCGGCGTTCACAACGCGGCGGTCGTAGCCTCCGAGCGGCTCGCCCCGCGGAGGTTACTCACCGCCCTCGCCGGCTACTTCATGCGAGCGGGCGGCTAAGGCCGTGACGGTAGGGCATCCAGGCACGAGCAGGCGGTAGAGCGTCGAATAGTGTGACCCCGGCACGGCACTCGACCGCGCCGGGGCCGTTCGCAGCTACTCGAGCGTCGCCGCGAGCTCGAATTCCACATTGCCCTTCAGCGCCTTCGATACGGGGCAGCCTTCCTTTGAGGCATTCGCCGCTTCCTCAAACGCGGCCTGATCGATTCCGGGAACGCGCCCCCGAACCTCGAGACGCATCTTGGTGATATTCGCACCGTCGGCACCGACCTCGAGCGTACAGTGGGCAGTGGTCGAGATCATCTCGGACGGCGTACCCGCTTTCTCCAAGCCGGCGGAGAGGGCCATGCTCAGGCAGGCAGCGTGCGCGGCCGCAATCAACTCCTCCGGGTTCGTGCCTGGCTTGCCCTCGAAACGCGTCGGAAAGGAATACTCACCGCCAAAGGCTCCCGAACCGGCGCTGAACTCACCGCGACCGCTTCTAAGAACCCCCTCCCAAGTGGCGCTGGCTTTGCTAGTCGGCATTTCATCACTCCTGTCAGTTGTAGCGTTGTCATCGATAACAGACCCAAGGACAATGGGCCGTATTATTGAGCCGTCGGTCTCGCGGCGCCAGGGTTTCGCAGGCTGTGCAGCCCCCCGACCACACCTGCCGCAACCGTGCTACAGCCCAAAAACCGGCCCTCGGAACTTATGTCCGGTTGCGGACTCGTCGGCCGGTCACAAGGACCCAAGATTGATTGATTGGGCCCCGAAAAACCGCTCTGCGACAGGGAAAAAGGCCCTGTGAGGCCCTTTAGCCGGTAAGGAGTTCACGGCAACGTTCTTGCAATCCAGCTCACCGACTGGGCTGCCGCCAGGGAGCCGACTCCACGGGAGGAATCTAGATGAAGCGGGTGGAGCTGGCTTCCAAATCCATCAAAGCCTACGAAAGTCACGTCAATCGCGTCGCGCTAGCCGAAATCGAAGCGCTGGCGACTCCGCTTCGCGGTGCTCGGATACTCCACCTCAATGCAACCGCCTACGGCGGGGGCGTGGCGGAGATACTGCCCACCCTCACCGCGCTACAGCGGGACTTGGGCATGGAAGCCGAGTGGCATGTCCTCTCGGGGACCGATGACTTCTTCGATCTGACGAAGAAGCTGCACAATTGCCTCCAAGGTATGGAGATGGATTTCACCCCCAGCCACGTCGGGGTGTACCTGAAGACGCTGGAGGCCAATACAGAAGTGTTTGGCCGCGACTGGGACATCGTCGTCGTCCACGACCCGCAGCCGGCAGGACTGACGGGAATCTTGGACGGTCGGCGAACCGGCCACTGGATCTGGCGCTGCCACGTGGACACATCGACCCCCGGCGCTTCGGCGGTGGAATTTCTCGCGCCATACATGAGCTACTACGATGTGAGCGTATTCACCCTGGCGGACTATAGGGTGACACCGCTGTCACCGAACCGGACCGAATTCATCTATCCGTCGATTGATCCGCTCGCGCCCAAGAATCAGTGCTTGTCCGGCAGTCTCGCCCGTCAGATCCTGGCCAGCCGATTCGACATCGACGTCTCGCGTCCCATCGTCACGCAGGTTTCACGTTTTGATCCGTGGAAAGATCCGCTCGGTGTGATCGATGCCTACCGGGCGGTGAAGCGAGAGGTTCCCGCCGTGCAGCTCGCGCTGGTGGGCAACCTAGCTGATGACGATCCCGAGGGGATCGAATATCACCAACGCACTCTACAGTACGCCGGGGACGATCCCGACATCCACGTGCTCAGTACACTGGACCGCCTGAGCCGCGAGGAGATTACGCACGCTCTCGAGATCAATGCCTTTCAGACCGGCAGTGACGTCATCGTCCAGAAATCCACTCGTGAGGGTTTCGGTCTCGTCGTTACGGAAGCGATGTGGAAGGGCGCACCGGTTGTCGCTGGGCGAGTCGGTGGTATCAGACACCAGATTCGGGACGGGGCGAACGGGTACCTCGCCTCCGACGTGGACGAGTGTGCCGATCGGGTCATGGAGCTCCTGTTGAATCCACGGCTCCGGCGGGAAATGGGCTTCAAGGCGCGCCAATCCGTGCAAGAGCGGTTCCTCACGCCGCGCCATGTGGCGGACTATCTGCGCCTCTTTCATTCCCTGCTGAACGGCTAACCCCCACCAGTCCTGTAGTCTTCAGGGCCTCGAATCCTCGAGGCCCATGCATTGTCATACCCTTCGACCGATTTGCCGACATACACGATACCGTTAGTTTGTAGGCGTTCCGGGCAGTGGTGCTATCGACGTCGATGCATCGATTCCTCAAAGGTGAGCGATAGGTATGGCAGCGCGAAAAAAGCCGCTGGTTATCGTGGCTAATCGTCTTCCCGTGGTTCGTGCGTGGAGCGGCGGTAAACAGCAATGGAAGCGGAGTCCCGGTGGTCTGGTCTCGGCCTTGACCCCCATCGTGCAGAGCCATCGCGGCGGTTGGGTCGGTTGGACCGGCACGACCGGGCCGGCACCGAAACCTTTCACGCTCGACCGGATCCGCCACTTCCCCATTTCACTTTCCCGTAAGCAGTTTCAGACGTTTTACAACGGGTTCTGTAACGGAACGATCTGGCCGCTGTACCACTTCGCCGTACGTGAACCGGAATACCACCGCCATTGGTGGCGGCCCTACGTGAGAGTTAACAAGCGGTTTGCCGAACTGACAGCGCAAGCTGCGGCACAGCGTGGGATCGTCTGGATTCAGGATTATCACCTCCAGTTGGTGCCGGCCTTGCTGCGCGAGATACGACCCGACCTTCGGATCGGTTTCTTTCTACACATCCCGTTTCCGCCGGAAGAGCTATTCGGACAGCTGCCATGGCGGCGTCAGATCCTGGAAGGACTACTGGGGGCCGATGTCGTCGGATTTCAGACGCAGAATGGCGCTCAAAATTTCGTGCGCCTTGCCCAACGCTATGCCGACGCTCGTATCGAACGCGGCGTCGTGCGAATACACGACCGTGATGTACACGTCGATGCGTACCCGATCTCTACAGACTTTGATCGGTACGCCAGCCTGGCTGCCCAGCCATCGGTCATCGAGCGCTCGGTAGAGCTTCGCCAGCAGGTGGGCCAAGGACGCAAGATCATCCTCGGCGTCGATCGACTCGACTACACCAAGGGGATCGATGTGCGTCTCAGGGCGTTTCGAGAGCTACTCTCGCGCCGTACCGAGTTGCTGCACGAATGCGTTCTCGTGCAGCTTGCCGTTCCCAGCCGCGAACGAGTTACCGAGTATCAGCACCTGCGGCGTCAGGTTGAGGAGCTGGTTGGCCAGATCAATGGTGAGTTCGGCGAGGTGGGTATGACCCCGGTCCAATACCTCCATCGCGAACTACCGGCCGATGAACTCGTGGCCCTGTACCGGGCAGCCGAAGTGAAGTTAGTTACCCCCTTTGCCGACGGCATGAACCTGGTGGCGAAGGAATATGTCGCGACCCGTTTGGACAATACAGGCGTATTGATCCTTAGCGAGTTCGCCGGCGCAGCGCAGGAGCTCAAGACCGCGCTGCAAGTGAATCCCCACGACGTCGATGGGCTCGCCGAGACGATGGACATGGCGATTTCGCTGCCAGCCAGGGAGGTTACCCGCCGCATGCGCCGTATGCGCGAAGTGGTGAGAGGCCACACCGTCTACGATTGGGCAGAGAAGTTCATGGACGCGCTCTCGGCCTGAGTGTGCGGCCGGGATATCGAATACAGAGGCACACGTGACCACTAGACCGAAACGGAGTCTAGGCCGGGACGGCCCGGCCCGGGTAACGATCGAGAATGTGTCGCCGCAGATCGATTGCGGACGTCACCCGGTCAAACGCATCCTCGGTGACACCTGCGAGGCGAGCGCTGATATCTTCAAAGACGGCCATGACCGGCTCGCCGCGCGGATCTTGGCGCGCCGGCCCGGTGCACACTCTTGGCGCTTCTTCCCGCTCGAATACGACTACGACACAGATCGCTGGTACGGTCAGTTCCCCGTAGACCGAATCGGTCGCTGGACATTCACGATCGAGGCCTGGCCAGACATCTTCGAGACCTGGCGGAGCGAACTAGAAAAATGGGTGGCAGCCGGGCACGACGTGTCGCTGGAACTGAAGGAAGGTTCGCTGATCGTTCAAGAAGCCGCTGACCGCGCCGCAGGCCTCAAGCGGGCGAGGCTGTCCGACGCGGCCCGAGCGATCGGCGACGAAAAGGCCGACCCAGAAAAACGAATCGCGGCGGCTTTCGATCTCGAGCTGCGCGACCTGATGGCGAAGCACTTCGACTCTGCGATCGTCACTCGATGGGACAGGACACTCCACATCACCGTCGATCGCGAGCTGGCCGGCTTTGGCGCCTGGTACGAGATGTTTCCCCGCTCTCAGGGCTTGAAGCCCGGCCAACACGGGACATTCAGGGATGCGGCTCGCCAGCTTCGACGAATCGCGGATCTCGGTTTCGACATCGTCTATCTGCCACCCATTCACCCCGTCGGGCAAACGCACAGAAAAGGGCGAAACAATAGTCTGGTGCCCGCTCCCGACGACCCGGGTAGCCCCTGGGCCATCGGCAGCGAAGAAGGCGGCCACACAGCCGTCGAGCCACAGCTCGGAACGATCGAGGATTTTCAGCGCTTCGTCCGCGCGGCCCACAACCTAGGCCTCGAAGTAGCCCTCGACTACGCACTTCAATGCTCGCCGGATCACCCGTGGGTGAAGGAACATCCCTACTGGTTCAACATTCGTCCCGATGGCAGCATTCGGTACGCGGAGAATCCGCCCAAGCGGTACGAGGATATCTATCCACTCAATTTCTGGCCGGACGACTGGCGATCACTTTGGGAGGCGTGCCGAGACATTCTGGTGTTCTGGATCGAGCACGGCGTGCGGATCTTCCGAGTCGACAATCCGCACACCAAGCCGCTGGCCTTTTGGGAATGGGCGATCTCAGATATCCAGCGCGACTACCCGGATGTAATCTTCCTGTCTGAGGCGTTCACACGACCCAACCGTATGAAGGCATTGGCCAAGCTCGGCTTCACACAGTCCTACACTTACTTCACCTGGCGCAACACGGTGCAGGAAGTGAGAGACTACCTCGTCGAGCTCGCTCAGACCGAGATGGCCGAGTACTTCAGAGGTAATTTCTTCGCGAACACACCCGACATCCTGCACGAGTATCTGCAGAGAGGTGGGCGATCAGCGTTTCAGGTACGGCTGCTTCTGGCGGCGACGTTATCACCGAATTACGGCATCTACTCAGGTTTCGAGCTCTGCGAGAACGTGCCGCGCGAGTCCGGTAGCGAGGAGTACCTGAACTCGGAGAAGTATGAGATCAAGTACCGTGACTGGAACGCGCCGGGTAACATCAACGACGATATCACGCGCATCAATCGAATCCGTCACGAATTCCCGGCGCTTCAGAGAATGGCCAACCTGACCTTCCACCATGCGGAGAACGAGCAGATACTGTTCTACAAGAAGTCCGCCCCCGGCGACGACCTGTTGATCGTGGTCAATCTCGACCCGTTCAACGCGCAGGAGTCGATTGTTCACGTTCCGCTGGAGGACCTCGAGATCGGCTCGGAGCGGCCATTCCCGGTGGAGGACTTGCTCACCGGCGAGCGATACCAGTGGCAAGGGGTGCGCAATTTCGTGCGACTCGATCCCAAGGTGCGCGTAGGACACGTGCTACGGATTGTCAGGCCCAAGGCGGAGGATGCGGGGGAATGATCGGTGACTCTCTCTGGTACAAAGACGCGCTCATCTATCAGCTGCACGTCAAATCGTTCCACGACAGCAACGGCGACGGGATCGGCGACTTCCAAGGCCTGACGCAGAAGCTCGACTACCTTCAAGACCTCGGCATCACAGCCATCTGGCTGCTGCCCTTCTATCCGTCGCCGCTCAGGGACGACGGCTACGACATCGCGGATTACATGGGCGTGCATCCCTCCTACGGCACCCTGCGGGACTTCCGTACATTTCTGCGCGAGGCGCACGACCGGGACCTGCGCGTCATCTGCGAGCTCGTCGTAAACCACACCTCCGATCAGCATCCGTGGTTTCAGCGCGCCCGAACGGCGCGCGCGGGCAGCCGGGCACGCAACTTCTACGTCTGGAGTGACACACCTGACAAGTACGCCGAGACACGAATCATCTTCAAGGATTTCGAGCACTCCAACTGGGAATGGGATCCCGTGGCCGGCGCCTATTACTGGCATCGGTTCTATTCTCACCAACCCGACCTCAACTTCGACAATCCTGCCGTCCGAAAGGCGATCCTGGACGTTCTCGACTTTTGGCTCGCCATGGGCGTCGACGGCCTCCGGCTCGACGCCGTCCCCTATCTGTACGAGCGCGAAGGCACCAATTGCGAGAATCTTCCGGAGACCCACGAGTTCCTAAAGGAACTGCGGCGGCACATCGACCTGAACTTCCGTGATCGCATGCTGCTGGCCGAGGCCAATCAGTGGCCCGAAGACGCCGTGACGTACTTCGGAGACGGCGATGAGTGCCACATGGCTTTCCACTTCCCTGTCATGCCACGGTTGTTCATGGCGGTCCATATGGAGGACCGGTTTCCCATCGTAGACATCCTGGAACAGACGCCCGCGATTCCGGACAACAGTCAATGGGCGATCTTCCTGCGCAATCACGATGAGTTGACGCTGGAGATGGTCACTGACGAGGACCGCGACTACATGTACCGGGTCTACGCCCATGACCCGCAGGCGCGTATTAACCTGGGCATCCGTCGGCGCCTGGCACCCTTGCTGGGAAACAATCGGCGCAAGGTCGAGCTGCTGAAGAGCCTACTGTTCTCGTTGACCGGAACGCCGGTGCTCTATTACGGCGATGAGATTGGCATGGGGGACAACATCTACGTCGGTGACCGAAACGGGGTGCGGACACCGATGCAGTGGAGCGCGGATCGGAACGCAGGGTTCTCACGCGCGAATCCGCAGAGACTGTTCCTCCCCATAATCATCGACCCCGAGTATCACTACGAGGCCATCAACGTCGAGGCACAGCAGAACAACCCCCACTCGCTGTTGTGGTGGATGAAACGAATCCTCGCCGTGCGGAAGCGTTTCCGGGCCTTCAGCCGCGGATCGATCGAGTTCCTGCAACCGGAGAACAGGAGGGTGTTAGCCTTCCTGCGCCGCTGGCAGAACGAAAACGTCCTGGTCGTCGCGAATCTCTCACGGTTTGTCCAGGCGGTCGAGCTCGACCTCTCCGAATTCAAGGATGTGGTTCCGGTCGAAGTCTTCGGACGGACGGAGTTTCCCCCGATCGGCGACTTGCCGTATTTCCTGACACTGGGACCCCACGGCTTCTACTGGTTCACGTTGGAACCGGCCGGAGCAGCAGATCCAACCTCGATCGTTCAAGAGACCGACCTGCCGGAACTCGCCGTCAGTGGTCGTTGGGAATCGCTGCTAGTCGACGCCAAGGCCGCCGCTCAACTCGAGCGCATCCTGCCGGCTCACCTCGCCACTCGGCGCTGGTTCGCCGGCAAAGCACGTCACGTGCTCTCGACGAAAGTCATCGAGTCTGTTCCGGTCAGCTTGAACGGCGAGTCGGCGCAACTGGCACTGGTGGAGGTCGGGTACCGGGAAGGTGATCCGGAAGTCTATCAGATTCCGCTCGCCTTCGCCCCTGAAGCGAGAGCCCGCGATCTCATCGAGCATCAACGCCAAGCGGTTCTGGCGAGGGTCCGGATACGGAACGGCGATCAGGAAACGCGCGGCATCCTCTACGACGCGCTGGTCGATGAGACCTTCTGCGCCACCTTGCTCGACATCATCTCACGGCGCCGGAGGGCGAGCGGCCGTTCCGGGCGCGTACGCGCGAGCAGAACGCGCGCCTTCAATCGGGTTCGTGGTCCGATCGATGATCGGTTGAAGCCTTCGTTGCTGGGAGCAGAACAGAGCAACACATCCGTGGTCTTCGGCGAGCGTCTGATATTGAAGCTCTTCCGGCGGCTCGATACCGGGCTTAACCCGGACTACGAGATCGGCCGCTTTCTAACCGAGCGCGCCTCCTTCCCGCATATGCCGCCGCTCGCCGGTGCGATCGAATATGCCGGACCTCAGGCCGAGCCCTTAACGCTAGGCGTGCTCCAGAGATTCATGCCGAATGAAGGTGATGCCTGGAGCTTCACGCTCGACGCCTTGGATGGCTACTTCGAGCGCATCCTCGCTCACACCGGTGAGCTACCAATGGCCTCACCCGTGAGGGGGTCGCTCATGACGGATGTCGCGGCTGACATCCACGAAGGTGTCGAGGACAGAATCGCCGGCTACCTCGAGTTCGCCCGACTCCTGGGTCAGAGAACGGCGGAACTCCACGTCGCCCTGGCTTCGCGCCCCGACGAGTCGGACTTTGCACCCGAACCCTTCAATGCGATGTACCGACGCTCTCTCTATCAGGCTTCGCGCACCCGCGTCGAGCAGGTTCTCGACTTGCTGCAATCCCGACTGTCCAAGCTACCGGGAGAGTATAGGGAAGATGCGCGCAAGGTCCTGGGACTGGAAAAGCAAATCGACCAGCGCCTGCGGGCTGTTCTCGACATGAAGATCGGGGGACGTCGTCTCCGTTGTCACGGCGATTACCACCTCGGCCAGGTGCTGTTCACCGGCAAGGACTTCCTCATCATGGACTTCGAGGGCGAGCCGGCACGGCCGATCAGCGAACGACGACTCAAGCGCTCGCCGCTGCGCGACGTCGCCGGCATGCTGCGCTCATTCCATTACGCTGCTGTCTCGGCTCTCTTCAGCGGGCGCGTGCGACCCGAGGACATCCCCGCGCTCGGCAAGTGGGTGGACTACTGGTATCACTGGGTCAGCGTCGATTTCCTCAAGGCCTACCTCGACGCGGCCGAAGAGGGTGATTTTCTCCCCACTAGCGCATCCGCTATCTCGGCGCTGCTGGAACTTTGTCTGATTGACAAGGCCGTTTACGAGCTCGGCTACGAGCTGAACAACAGACCCTCCTGGGTACGGATACCGCTGCAAGGCATCCTTGGCCTGATCGACGGGGCCGGCAACGCGTGACGCATCCCTGGGTTCTCCAGCGTGGAGCCACGCGATTGGAGGATGGCTCGGTTCAGTTCTCGGTCTGGGGCCCGAGGGTTGACCGAGTGAGCGTACTCCTGACCCGGGATGGGAGGACCACCGAGCATCCGATGGAGCGTGTCGAGGATGGAGTCCACGTCACGCGGGTCGCGGATGTTCCGCCCGGAAGCGACTACTATTTTCGTCTCGACGCCGATCGCGACCGACCCGACCCGGTCAGCCGCTGCCAGCCGGGCGGTGTACATGGTCCCTCACGGGTCATCGATCCCGCCGCCTTCGACTGGAATGATGCAAGCTGGGCGGGGTTGGACGTCAGCGATCTCATCCTCTACGAAATCCACGTAGGGACTTTCACGCCCGAGGGTACCTTCGACGCCGCAGCCAAGCGCCTGGTTTATCTAGCCGAGTTGGGGGTAACCGCCATCGAATTGATGCCCGTGGCCCAGTTTCCTGGGAGTCGCAACTGGGGCTACGACGGAGTTCACCCCTACGCGCCCCAGATGAGCTACGGTGGCCCGGAGGGCTTGCGGCGGCTGGTCGACGCGGCGCACCGAACCGGCTTGGGAGTATACCTGGACGTCGTCTACAACCACCTCGGCCCGGAAGGCAACTACCTGGGCGAGTTTGGACCGTACTTCACCGACCGTTATGCTACGCCGTGGGGACCCGCGGTGAACTTCGATGGACCGGATAGCGACGAAGTAAGACGCTATTTCATCGACAACGCGCTCTACTGGATCACCGAGTATCACCTCGACGGTCTGAGACTCGATGCGGTTCACGCCATCTACGACTTCGGCGCTCGCCATATCCTCGAAGAGATTACCTCCGCCGTTCACTCGGAGGCCGAGGCCAGGGGGCGGCGGGTTCACGTGATCGCCGAGAGTGACCTCAATGACCCGCGCCTAATCCACCGCGTCGAGCGCGGAGGATACGGACTCGACGCAACTTGGAGCGATGACTTCCACCACGCGATCCACGTTGCATTGACGGGCGAACAGCGTGGCTACTACGTGGACTTTCGTGATATCGAACAAGTGGCCAAGGTATATCGAGACCGATTCGCTCTGGACGGAACCTATTCGCTCTACCGCCGCCGCCGACACGGAGCGTCGGCGGCCGATCAGCCGGCGAATCGGTTCGTGGTCTTTGTTCAGAACCACGACCAGGTCGGCAATCGAGCGCGCGGCGAACGACTCTCCCAACTGGTGACGTTCGAGCAGCGCAAACTGGCCGCCGCTCTGCTCTTGCTATCACCGTACATTCCGCTCCTCTTCATGGGCGAGGAGTACGGCGAGCCAAGCCCATTCTACTACTTCGTCGATCACGGGGACCAAGAGCTCAACGAAGCTGTGCGCCGCGGGCGCGAGCAAGAATTCGCCACCTTCGAGTGGTCGATGCCGATTCCCGAGCCGGCCGCCGAGCAGACGTTTCGAGCCTCGCTAATCGACCCCGAGCAGGCGGATCGCTCACCGCACAAGCACCTGCTCAGGCTGTACCAAGATCTGATCGAGCGGCGGAGAT
>JASFMO010000034.1:0-15980 GCA_050117535.1 Gemmatimonadales bacterium
GCCGTCACGGCGGTGGAGGTCCCGGTCCACTTCTTCATAGGGCGACATGACTACACGACCCCGTTCGAGCTGGTGCAGGCGTACTACGAGGAACTCAAGGCGCCGCTGAAGCGTATCGTCTGGTTCGAGGAATCGGCGCATTTTCCCTTCTTCGAAGAACCGGAGCGATTCGCGGCGGAGATGCGGGCGGTCCTCGACCACCCTTGATTCACTGCCTATATTGCCCCCCGGATCAGCCAGAGAGAGCCGATGACCCGAAGAGTGTCAGCACTTCTGATAGCGAACGTAGTACTGTATTTTCTCACGTGGCCGCCCAACGTGTTGTTCAACGCGCTGTCGCTCATCCCGGCGGGAATAGTGGCTCGACCGTGGACGATCATCACCTACATGTTTCTTCACGGCGGCTTCGGTCACCTGTTCTTCAACATGTTGGCCCTATTCTTCTTCGGACCGCGGCTGGAGGCGCGGCTGGGTGGACGGCACTTCTTGGGCCTCTACTTTGCCGCCGGGATCACGGGTGCCGTGCTGTCTTTGATCGAGTCATTCACGCCGCTGGGTTCCCCGTATACCCAGACCGTGGGAGCGTCAGGCGCCGTTTTCGGTGTCATGCTTGGATTCGCGTACTATTGGCCGCGAGACCGGATCTTCATTTGGGGCATTCTTCCGGTCGAGGCGCGGTTGTTTGTGGGTATAATGACGGCGCTGTCGCTGTACTTCGGCTTCAGTGGCGCCGGTGGCGGCATCGCCCACTTCGCCCATCTGGGTGGATTCCTCGGCGGGTGGCTATATCTCAAATGGATGGAGCAGCGGTCTCCGGCCCGGCGTTTCAAGGCGAAGGCCGCGGCGCCGGTCCGCCGCAACGCGGGTGGTGATCGGGCCGATTTGAAGCGGTGGGAGAGAATTCCGCGCGACCAGCTGCATCCAGTGAACCGGGACGAACTGGATCGGGTCATCGAGAAGATCAAGCAGTCCGGCATTGGCAGTCTGACCGCGGACGAGAGAGCCTTTCTAGATCGTTTCGCGCCGGATTAGTGTGGGGGCCGCACGTACAGGGCCGCCGGGTCGCGCGATGGTCGCCGCTTTGATCAAGCTGCTCTTGCCTGGGCATGGATATCAGTCACCCCGACCCGATTGGACGTCCCGGCGGTGGGCCCGTTGCAGGGGCCTGGTCAGGCCTGGGTGTTGACGGGCTGTTGAACCTGCAAGTGTAGGATGAACGTTGTGGACGCAGGAGATACTGAACGCAAGATAACGAGGGCGGAGTTCGATGCGGTGATCTTCGACCTCGACGGCGTCGTCACACACACGGCGGCGGTGCACGCGCAGGCGTGGAAGCGGGTATTCGATGAGTTCTTGGAGCGGCGGGCGGATCGTGAAGGGGGCCCGTTCCGGCCGTTCCTGATCGAGATGGACTATCCCGAGTATGTCGATGGCAAGCCCCGCTACGACGGCGTCCGCAGCTTCCTCGCCTCACGCGGGATCTCGTTGCCCGAGGGCGATCCATCCGATGGGCCGGACGCGGAGACGGTCTGCGGGTTGGGGAATCGCAAGAACGTCCTGTACAACGAGCTTCTCGACCAGGGTGGTGTCGAAATCTTCGAGGACACGGTGGAGCGGATCCGGGCTTGGCGGAAGCTGGGACTGAAGACGGCGATCGTCTCGTCGAGCAAGAACTGCGCGCCGGTCCTGAAGGCCGCCGGGCTGACGGATCTGTTCGACGTCCGAGTGGACGGCGTCGTGTCGGCGCAGTTGGAGCTCACGGGCAAGCCCGCTCCGGACATCTTCCTCAAGGCGGCTGAATTGCTGGACGTCGATCCTAAGCGATCGGTCGTGTTTGAAGATGCCGTCTCGGGTGTGCAGGCCGGACGAGCGGGAGGGTTCGGCTGGGTGGTCGGCGTGGATCGTGTTGGGATGCCGGAGACGCTAATGGAAAATGGAGCGGACACGGTCGTCAGCGACCTGAGGCATATAGAGACGGGAGAGCGAGAATGAGTGGTTCAGGACACGCGCAAGGGAAACGAACGGCGAGTGAACTGCCGTCAGCGCTCGGGTCGTGGGAAGAGATTGCGGGTGCGCTGGAGCATAAGCGTCCGGCGGTCTTCTTGGACTACGATGGCACGCTGACACCGATCGTCTCGCAGCCTGAGGACGCCCTTCTGTCCGAGGGTATGCGTAGCGTCTTGAGTGATTTAGGGACACTCTGCACTGTGGCCATCGTCAGTGGCCGCGACAGGAACGATGTGGAGCCCCTGGTGGGTCTGGAAGGCTTGGTCTACGCCGGAAGCCACGGCTTCGACATCAAGGGGCCCGACGGGTTGCGGCTCGAGCACGAAGGCGGCCGCAAGTGTCTTCCCGATCTCGAGCAGGCTGAGGCCGAGCTCGGGGCTCGCTTGAGCTCTGTGGCGGGCGCCCGGGTCGAGCGCAAGCGCTTCGCCATCGCGAACCACTACCGCAACGTCGGCGAATCGGACGTACCGCGCGTCGAGCAGGCGGTGAGCGAGGTGGCGGCGTTGCACGAACGGCTGCGGATATCGGGCGGCAAAAAGGTCCTCGAGTTGCGGCCGGACATCCAGTGGGACAAAGGGCGCGCCGTCGTCTGGTTGCTGGAGGCGCTGGGGCTGGATGGCGGCGGTGTGTTGCCGTTGTACGTGGGGGACGACGTGACGGATGAGGATGCGTTCGAAGTTTTGGCCACGCGCGGCGTCGGCGTGCTGGTGGGATCGCCGGACTACAAGACCAACGCGACTTACGGACTGCGCGACACGGCCGAAGTGCAGCGATTCCTCCTGGAGCTGATCAACTGGTTGAGGGGCTGAGCCGATGACGGGGTGGAAGCTGGTCTACGAGGGTTGGAATCCGGGTGAGGAGCCGCTTCGCGAGGCTCTTTGCACCCTGGGGAACGGCTACTTGGCCTCGCGCGGAGCGCTGGAGATGATGGAAGCGGGTGGCGTCCATTATCCTGGCACCTATTTGGCCGGCGGCTACAACCGAATGCGAACTACCGTCGCCGGGCGTGAGATCGAGAACGAGGACCTGGTCAACTGGCCTAACTGGCTCAGCCTCAGCTTTCGGCCAGAGGGCGGCGATTGGTTCGATGCGGCCGCCGTGGAGATGCTCGACTATCGGCAGGAACTCGATTTGGCGCTCGGCGTCTTGCTGCGGACGATGCGCTTCCGCGATGCGGAGGGCCGCGAGACGACGTTGATCAGCCGTCGCTTCGTCCACATGGCTTCCATGCACTACGCAGCCATCGAATGGACACTGACGCCGGAGAACTGGTCCGGGCGGGTCGAGGTGCGCTCGGCGCTCGAAGGCCGAGTCAAGAACGCCGGTGTGGCGCGCTACCGCAAGTTGAACAGCTGTCATCTGGAGCCGATAAGAACCGATGCATTCGGCGAAGACGGTATCGCGCTGCTGGTCCAAACGGTCCAGTCTCGAATCGAGATGGCGCAAGCGGCTCGAACGACGGTCAGCGCCGATTCGGCGGAAGTCGCTGTGAAACGCAGCACGGAACAGTTGCCGGGCTACGTGGCGCAAATCCTGTCGTTCGACTGTGATCGAGGTAAGCCGTACCGGGTGGAGAAGATCGTTGCCGTCTACACGTCGCGGGACTGGGCGATCAGTTCGCCCGACAACGAGGCGAAGCGCGCGGTCGAGCGTGCGGGAGGCTTCGCCGATCTGCTGCGAACGCACCGGCTGGCATGGGAAAGGCTTTGGTATCGCTGTGACATCGAGCTCGAGGGCGTGGCGGACGCGCAACTGGCCTTGCGGGTGCACATCTTTCACATACTGCAGACCGTCTCGCCCAACACGGGAGAGTTGGATGTCGGTCTGCCGGCACGGGGCCTCCACGGTGAAGCGTACCGCGGCCATGTCTTCTGGGACGAGCTTTACGTGTTCCCGTACCTCCAGTTTCGGGTGCCGGAGATCGCGCGCGCCTTGCTCATGTATCGGTATCGTCGCCTACCGGAGGCGCGCCGCATAGCGGAGAAGGAGGGTTTTCGCGGGGCCTTATTCCCTTGGCAGAGTGGAAGCGACGGCCGTGAAGAAACGCAGGTCGTCCACCTGAATCCGAAGTCGGGGCGTTGGATCCCGGACGAGACTCACCTGCAGCGTCATGTTAACTCGGCGATCGCCTTTAACGTCTGGCGGCACTATCAGGCTACGGGTCGGCGGGAGTTCATCTGCACGTATGGGTCGCGGATCATCCTCGAGGTCGCCCGCTTCTGGGCCAGCGCCACGACATACAATCCCGAGCGTGAGCGTTATGAGATCCGCGGTGTCGTCGGCCCGGATGAGTATCACACAGCCTACCCGGATTCCAGCGAACCGGGTCTCAATAACAATGCCTACACCAACGTGATGGCCGCCTGGGTCCTGCAATGCGGCGGGCGGGTCGTCAAGTTGCTGGACGATGATTGCAGGGCTGAGATATTTGAGGACCTGGAGCTGGCCGACGACGAGGTCGCCGAGTGGGGCGAGATCGGTCGCCGGCTGTACCTCCCCTTCCAGGACGGCGGTATCCTCAGCCAGTTCGAGGGCTACGAGGATCTGGAGGAGTTCGATTGGGAGGGCTACCGGGCGAAGTACGGCAATATCCATCGCCTCGATCGCATCCTCGAGGCGGAAGGAGACACGCCCAACCGTTACAAGGTGAGCAAGCAGGCGGATGTTCTGATGCTATTCTACTTGTTCACTTCGGAGCGGCTGTTGCAACTTTTCGAGTGGATGGGATACCCGTTTGACCCATCGTGGATTCCGAAAAACATCGATTACTACCTGCGACGGACGTCACACGGGTCCACTCTGAGTGCGATCGTCAACGCCTGGGTTCAGGCGCGCTCGGATCGTGAGCGCTCGTGGCGCTGGTTCGAGGCGGCGGTTCAGGCTGACCTGAAGGACGTTCAAGGGGGAACGACACCCGAAGGCATCCACCTCGGTGCCATGGCCGGCACCATCGACTTGATACAGAGGTGCTACAGTGGCATCGCGGTTCGGGATGACGTCCTCTGGCTCAATCCGCGTTTGCCCAGGGAGTTGAAGGCGGTGAAGTCACGCATCCAGTACCGCGGCCATTGGTTCAAGCTCCACATTACGAGCGAGCGGCTGACGGTATCCTTCGAGGGCGCTTGGGCGCCGTACGCGAGGCTGGGCGTGGATGGCGAGATCGTTGAGTTCCAGCGTGGGGAGACCAAGGAATTCGATCTCACGGTTCGACCGTTGACGAAGCCTTAGGAGTGAACGCGCGATCTTAACGGAATTCGCTTGACTCTTCTATGTAGAACGGCGCGGTTCCCGCGGGAACCGCGCCGACTCATCTCTCGGGAAAATTGACGTCGGGTCAGTACGCTGCTGCCGCGAGCGCTGTGGGCCTGCCCTTACCCGAGTAGGCGTTGCGTACGTATTGGAGTACGACCCGTTGCGTATTGAAGAAGGAGGCATTGAGGGCGATCGCTGAGCGCATGACCGCTGCGTAGTCATCGGGTCGGCGATAGTACAGCGGTAGTATGACGCGCTCCAACTTCTCGTACAGCGCGTTGACCTCGGCAGGCTCGTCAACACCCTTGGCCGACGCATCTAGCAACGACCAGCCCGTCACGCCCTCGATGTGACCTTCGATCCACCAACCGTCCAGCGCGCTCAAGGAAGGGACTCCGTTGCAAGCCGCTTTCATGCCGCTGGTGCCCGACGCTTCTTGCGGACGCCGGGGTGTGTTCAGCCAGAGATCTGTTCCCGACACGAGCATCTTCCCCAAGTCCATGTCGTAATCTTCCAGGTATACAACTCGGACATCATCGCCCAACTCTTTGGCCACCGAGAAGATCCGCTGGATCAGGGCTTTGCCATCGCCGTCATGAGGGTGAGCCTTCCCCGCGTAGAGAACCTGCAGCGGACCCACCTGCTTCGCGATTTGCCGCAGCCGGAGTGTGTCACGGAACAGGAGATCGGCCCGTTTGTACGGCGTCGCACGCCGTGCGAAGCCGATCGTGAATACGTCATCTCGCATACGCGTGCCCGTCCGCTGCTCTACCTCGTCCAGCAGCGTGCGCTTAACTTGCGCGTGTGCCGCTTGTATCGCGGCGAGGGGTATGTTGATGGCGTAGCGCAGGTAGCGATTGTCGTGGCGCCAGCCTGGCATGTAGCGATCGTATAGTCCGGCTAGCGGTGCGGCGGTCCAGCGGCTGGCGTGTACGCCGTTGGTAATAGCCTGGACGGGGTAGCCAGGGAACATGCCTACCGAGACCTCGCCGTGTCGCATCGAAACCCCGTTCACGTAGCGCGAAAATCGCAGACCCAGATAGGTCATGTTGAGGGCGCCGTTGAACATGCAACCGCTCGTCTCGAGCGAAGCCACCCGTCGCGGACCCAGAACATCGATCGCGAGATCTTTGGAGAACTGGTCATGGCCGGCGGGCACGGGCGTGTGAGTCGTGAACACGCAACGGCTGCGCACGGACTCGATGTCCTCCGCCGTGATCGTCGGCGAACCGGTGCTCTTCAGCCGTTCTTCCAAGAGGGCGAGGGTGAGTAGCGCCGAGTGTCCCTCGTTCATATGGAAGATGAGATCCGAGTTGTAGCCGAGCTTTCTAAGCACGGCGACACCACCCATACCGAGCACGGTCTCTTGCCGCAGCCGGTAGGCGGAGTCACCGCCGTACAGGCTGTCGGTGAGGGCGCGGTCGGCTGGGCTGTTCTCGGGTAGCGACGTATCCAGCAGGAAGACAGGAACCTTGTGACCGTTCAGCCCCGGTACTCTATAGAGCCATGGCCTGATCTTGACTTTGCGGCCCGCGATCGGGACCGACACAACGATCGGCAGTAGCTCCAGCTTCTTCTCGGGCGACCACGCATCAGACTCCTCGACCTGCCGTCCCGCGGCGTCGAGTCGCTGCTGGAAGTAGCCCTTCCGGTGCAGCAGGGTCACCGCGGCCATCGGCACTTCGAGGTCCGCCGCCGAGCAGAGGATGTCGCCAGCCAGAACCCCGAGTCCCCCCGCATAGGTGGGAATCTGCGGTTCCAGGGCTATCTCCATCGAGAAGTAGGCGACAGCCGGCGTGTAAGGTAGGAGACCAGACTCCATAGTGTTTTCCAGAAAGACTCGTTCTAGCTTTCTGCCTTTCAACTTTTGCCCCGGACAAGCGGCGGAAGCCAACAAGAATGGGGGGATTGGCGGGGTTGTCAAGCGGGCTCGGTGTTGGGCGAGCCCACCGCCGGCTTAACGATTGGCAAGAGTAGTGCCATGGGCAGCGACCCCAGCACCCGGTCGACGGGAACCGTCGGCTGAGGTCCGGCCGGGCGGTCAAAAGCAGCCCCGCTGAGCGCGCAATACCAGCCCACCGGGCTGCCCCGGGTGGGAAGGCGTAGCTCGGTGCCAGTCCAGACGCGCCCGATCGGTGGCTCCGACGCGTCGCCGGGCAGGGATTGGGTGCGAACGGCCGTCACCGTTATGGCCGATCGGTCGAGATGACCCCTGGCAAATGCGAAAATCTGACCGGATTGCGGGCCGGTGGCGGTAAGCGGTTCGTAACAGCCTTTTCGAAACAGATCGGGAAACGCCCGCCGCGCCCGCAAGGCACGCCAGGTTATCCACAGTTTGGCGCGGTCATCCGCCGGATTGTCGGCCAACTGGCGCGCGTAGTCGCGCCGCGGTTCGCCGGGAGCGCGCCCCCAGGCCGCGACGCTCTCCGCAAGCAGTCTGCCCCGAAGCGCGTAATCCACGGGCCGACGATTGTCCGGGTCGACGAGACTGAAGTTCCAAACCTCGTCCCCTTGATAGATGTCGGGGGTGCCCGGGGCGGTGAGCTGAATGAGGGTCCTGGCCAGCGAATTCCAACGTCCCGATTGGTCGAGGCGTTTGGCGAATTCGTCAACCTCGACCAGGAAAATCCGGTTGAGCTCCGGCGATAGAGCAGCTGTGAGGAAGCCTTCCAAGGCGGTCTCGAACTCGGCGTTCGGATCGACCCAGCTGGTCTGTAGCTTTGCTTCTCGGGCGGCTTTTTGCATGTAAGCGGCGACGCGAGTCTTGAAGCGTTGCCGCATTTCCGTGGGCCCGGATTCGAGTTCGCCGAGCGATGGCCAGAGCCCGAGGAGCGTGAGGTAGAACAGGTATTCGGTCCTCCGATCGGGGGCGTAGCGGCCCTGAAGCAGCGTTCGGTGCGCTCGGTTCAGGCGGTGCCAGCGTCGTAGCGTGGACTCCCACAGGTCGGGAAGCTCGGAGAGGACGTCAAGGCGGGCACGCACGTCGGCGCTTCGCTTCGTGTCGTGTGTGCTCACGCTCAGCATGGTATGCGGCCAGGTTTGCGCGCGCTGCAGATTCGCGGCGTGCAGCGCTGCCCGGGCGCCGGCGAACGGCGCTCCGGGGTCTGCTCCCACCTCGTTGCGGGAGACGAGCGGAACGTGGATGTACAGGGCGGTGTCCTCGACCCCCTTCGCGGCGGCCGCGACACTGAGTTGCTGGAAGCGCAGAGCGAACTCCAGTCGTTCGTCTGTCCAGCGACGATCTCCGGGTTTCTCGTCTTGTGGTAGCAACGTACGACGAAGGGCCTGCAGGGCCCGCTCGTCGGCGCGTCCGATCGACCCTGCGCGTTTGATGGCCCGAGTCAGGACTTTGAGATCGGCATCGCGCGGGCTCGGACGCCGTGCGTCGAGGTAGGTACGATAGACCGGCAGGCAGGCAATGGTTTCGGTGATGGCCACGCTGAGTGACGTGCGGTCGACGCCGTACCTGTCATCGATGAGCCGCTCGAGTTGCCGCGCCAGGCGGCGGCATTCGGCGGCAAGGTGTCCGGCAAGTATCTTGCGCTTCGACCGCCGGGCGATGTCACCGAATCGCGTCGACCGACGACAGAAGCGGCCAAAGGCTTCGTCGACTTTCCAATAGCCATTCGAGTCGAGGAGTACGTCCTCGACTTCGTTGAGAAACTCATAGCCCGTCGTGCCCGCCACCGGCCATTCTGAGGGCAGCCGCTCGTCGCGGGCCAGGATCTTCTCGACAAAGACGGGGATGGCGTGCCGACCGTGCTCGGCCGAAGCCTCTGTGATGGCCTCGTTCAAGCGGTTCAGGTAACCCGGCGGGTCGAGCAGCCCATCGATATGGTCCAGCCGGATTCCATCGACCCACCCTCGGCGTACCCAGTCGAGCACGCGACGGTGGGTCTGCTCGAATACCTTGGCGTCCTCCGTGCGCAGGCCAACGAGATGGCTGATGGTGAAGAAACGGCGATAGTTGATCTCGCGGGCCCCGCGACGCCAGTAGGCGAGGCGATAGGCCTGAGCAGCCAGTAGGCGGCGCAGGCGTCTTTCTCCTCCGGGGCCGTTCAGAGCGGCTGTGGCCGCATCGAGACACGACTTCACGCGCGGCGACGTGCGATAAAGCGATTCAAGCTTGGCCAACGCTTCGATCGCCATCGCGCGACGTCGAGGGCCCGATTCCATACTCCCGCCCGAGCGGGGAGGGAGTGAGCCCAGCGCGGCGATGACCTCGACCCAAGCGTGTCGCTCAGCGTTCTCGACCCCGTGTCGCTCCAGCTCGAGCAACGCGGCATCGAGGACCGGCATTAGCGTCGCGGGATCGACGGGAAAGCTCTGATCGTAGTAGGTGATTCGGAAAGCGCCCTCGCGGTAGGATAGCTTCAACTCGTGCCGCGCGATGACTCGTGCCAAGCGATCGCCGAGAATTGGAAGAAACAGGCGGTACGGCCGTACGCCACCGCCGGGTCCCCAGTCGATATCGAACCAGTCCGCGAACGGGGAACCTCGGCCATGTGTCAGTACGTCCTCCCAATAGCGGTTCTCGCTTCCCGTCGCCATGTGGTTGGGCACGATGTCGAGGACCAGGCCCATCGCCCGTGAGCGAAGCGCTGCAACCAGGTCCTCCAGGTCGGACTCGTCTCCGAGCTCCGGGTTGATGGAGTGCGGGTCGACGACATCATAGCCATGGTCGCTGCCGGATCGTGCCTTCAGAATCGGCGATACATACACGTGCGTTACCCCGAGCTGCGCGAGGTAGGGCACCAGCTCCCTGAGGTCGGCGAGGCCGAAGCCCGGGTTCAGTTGCACACGGTAAGTGGCGAGGACCGCTTCCATACTCAGACCCGTCTTCACCGCGTCATCGGCTGCGTTTCGCGAGTCCATTCAACCCCGCTTCCGCCCTCGCATCGCAGCGCAACTCTTCGATGGTGCGCTTCAGGCGACGTGACCAACCCGGATACCGGTCGAGGCCGATGCCGGGCAGGTTAACCGGATCGGTCTCGCCGGCCAGGTCATCCAGCCAGACGCCGACCAGAGGAGCTGGCGTGCGGGCGAGCATGGCGTACACGCTCTTGCACAATTGAGGGTAGGGTACGGCTTCCAACGGTTCGCTCAGGCAACGCTCGCGCCGCAAGCGCATGACCAGGGCGCGGCGTTCGCGCTCGCGCTCCTGCATGGCGTCCGCCAGTCGCCGGCCTTTGCCCAGGTCGCCCACCTGATCTCGCAACTCGAGGTCGCGGCCCTGCCAGAAGCCGAGTAGCGGAGCGTGGTCGTGGGTGTTGGCGGTGACCAGGGCGCGGCGCGAATAGCGCCGAGAGGGGCGATAGTTGCCGCGCTCATCCTTCTCGAAGTAGAGAACGCGCGAGGACAGGATGCCCCAGCGATCGAGCACCGCCGGTAGTCCACGCGGCACGGTGCCCAGATCCTCGCCGATGATCAAGCTCCCGTGACGCCGACTCTCCAACGCCAGAATGCCCAGCAGATCGTTAGCTGGGAAGCGGACATAGGCGCCTTCCGTCGCCGGCATACCCTCGGGGATCCAGTACTGGCGAAACAGCCCCATGACGTGGTCGATCCGTAGCGCGCCCATGTGCTCCAGCGCGTTGCGCAGCAGGAGTATCCAGTACCGATAGGCCGCGGCCCTCAGTTTTGCAGGATCGACGGGGGGTAGAGCCCAGTTTTGGCCTTCGCGCGAGTAATCGTCCGGGGGAGCGCCCACTGTGGCTCTATTGATGAAGTGCCCCGGGAACATCCAGGGATCGCTCCCGTCCGGCGCCGTGCCAATGGCGAGGTCGCCGTAGAGACCGATGGGAAGATTACCGGCCGAGGCGACCGATTCGATCTGGCGGTCCAACTCGAACTGCAAGTAGCGCTGCCTATCCACCAACTCGGCGTGCGTCTGCCGGAACGCCTCGACCTCTGCGGTGCGGGGAGACTGGTACGGCGCGGGCCAGGACCGCCAGTCGGGGCCGTGGGCGGAAGCCAGATGCTCTGCGAGACCGATGAAGGTGGCGAAGTCGGTTAGCGATTCGCCTCTGCGCTCGAGGAACCGGGCGTAAGCTCGGCCTCGCTCGGTATCCCGATCCCGATGCCGGTCGATGAAAGTGCGGTGGAGCAGACGGAAGACCGAGGCTTTTAGCGTCAGGACGCGCTCGTAGTCGATGTAACGCCCGGCTCGAAGCGCGGTCAGTTGTTCTTGGAAATCGGGCGATGCGATCAGGGACCGCGCCTCTCGGCAATCCGCCAGCTCTGGCACCTGATCGACATCGATGTAGATGCTGTTGCGGTAGAGGCGGCTGACTGGACTGTAGGGACTGATGTCGGTCCCGCGGTTACTCAGCGCGTGCAGTGGGTTGAGTCCGACAAATGCCGCACGGTACTGCCCGGCCCAATCCACGATGGAGCGCAGGACGCCCATGTCTCCTATACCCCAGTCCTTCGTACCGCGCGCGGAGTACAGGTGAGTCCAGATGCCGTAGCGACTCTGGCCTCTCAGAAGCTCACGGGCCGTCAGGCAGGAGTTCGGGCACAGGATCAGAGAGGCGTGGTCGGTTGTGGTTGCGGCACCTGACCTCAAGTCCAAACGCACGTGATGGTAGCCGAGACCGGGGTCGGCCGGGAGGCGCAGGGCGACAGGCGAGCGATCTCGGGGCATGCGGAGGCGACCTTCGGCGACGTGGGTCGCACCCGATTCGGCCCGCAACTCGAGCCGGAAGTCGAGGGCCGTAGCTTCGATTGAACGGGCAGGCCGAAACTGGAGGCGTGTCGGGCGCGTCTCTCGTTTCACGATGACCGAATCGAGCGATCGCTGTGCGGAGCGCGCTTCGGCCTCTTCGAGCGCCACTGCGGCTTCAGCCTCGCTGGAGGCGTCGATACCCATGGCAGCCAGGATGGCGACGCGAGATGCGTCGCTGGTCCAGCGTGTGGTGCCCTCGTTGTCGAGGTAGGACGGAAGAATGCCCTGCCGTTCCGCCAGAGCCCGTAGTGCCGGCCGGTCCGTCACGATCAGGTTTCGGGAGCGAGCACGAGCGCGCCGAGGGGCGGCAGAACGAGGCGCAGCGACTGCGGATAACCGTGGAACGCTACCGGATCCGTCTCGAGCGCGGCCGGTATCTCGAAACCGCTGCCACCGTATTCGCGTGCGTCGCTGGACAGTTTCACGACATAGCGACCGGCGGCCGGCGCACCGATACGGTAATCATCGCGAGGGACCGGCGTCAGGTTGAGGGCGACGATCACATGATCGTCGCCGTCGCGGCGGACATAGGCGATGATGCTGTTGTTGCGGTCTGTGCAATCGATCCAAGCGAACCCTTCGGGCTCGTGATCGTGTCGCCACAGAGCCGGGGTACTGCGATAATACAATCCGAGATCGGCGAGGAAGTTGGCAAGCCCCGCTCGCATTGGCTCGTCGGCAAGGTGCCAGTCGAGACTGACCTCGTGGTTCCACTCGCCGTACGGAGCCAGCTCCGCGCCCATGAACAGCAGGATCTTGCCGGGTCGCGTATACTGGTAGGCGTACAGCGTGCGCAGGTTGGAGTATTTTTGCCATTCGTCGCCCGGCATCTTGCTGAGAAGCGACCCCTTGCCGTGCACCACTTCGTCGTGCGATAGCGGCATGATGAAGCGCTCGCTGTATTCGTAGATCATCGCGAAAGTCAGTTGGTCCAGGTGCCACCGACGATGCACGGGGTTCAACTTGAAGTACTCCAGGGTGTCATGCATCCACCCCATGTTCCACTTGAAGCTGAACCCGAGGCCCCCCTCGCTAGTGGGCCGCGATACGCCTCCCCAAGCGGTCGATTCCTCGGCGACCACCAGGCAGCCGGGGTGCTCGTCTCGGACGATCCCATTCAGCGTCTTCAAGAATTCCGCCGCCTCCAAATTCTCGCGGCCGCCGTAGACGTTCGGCACCCACTCGCCGGCCTTGCGACTGTAATCGAGATAGAGCATCGATGCGACGGCGTCGACGCGTAGGCCGTCAACGTGGAACTCCTCCAGCCAGTAAAGCGCGTTGGCGATAAGGAAGTTGGCGACCTCCTTGCGTCCGTAGTTGAAGATCAGGGTACCCCAATCCGGGTGCTCGCCGCGACGGGGATCTTCGTGCTCGTAAAGGGCGGTGCCATCGAACCGACGCAACGCGAAGTCGTCCTTGGGGAAATGGGCTGGCACCCAGTCCAGGATCACGCCGATTCCCTTCTGATGGCAAAGATCGACCAGGTAGCGGAAATCGTCGGGTGAGCCGTACCGGCTTGTGGGAGCGAAGTACCCGCTTACCTGGTAGCCCCACGATCCGGCGAACGGGTGCTCGCTGATTGGCAATAGCTCGAGGTGGGTGAAGCCGAACCGCTGCATGTGCTCGACCAGCTTCGGGGCGATCTCGCGGTAAGTCAGCGGCCGGTTACCCTCTTCGGGAACACGCGCCCACGATCCCAGATGCACCTCGTAGATGGCCATTGGTTCTCGGGCGGCATCGCGCCGCCGCCGTCGCGCCATCCAATCGATGTCGTCCCAGAGGTAGGTCGATTGGAAAACGCGCGACGCGGTTCCCGGCGGGAGTTCCATCTCGAAGGCCAACGGGTCGGTCTTGATACGAAGGGCCCCGTCCTGGGTCTTGATCTCATACTTGTATAGCGCTCCCGGCGTCAGATCCGGTATGAAGATCTCGAAGATGCCCGAACTGCCCAGTGCCCGCATCGGATACAGGCGCCCGTCCCAACGGCAGAAGTCACCGACGACGCTGACCCGCTGCGCGCCGGGCGCCCAAACCGCAAACGCGATGCCGTCGTGCCCGTCAATGTGGCGGACATGAGCGCCGAGACAGGTCCAGAGCCGGCGGTGGGTTCCCTCGTTGAAGAGGTGAAGGTCGACCTCACCGAGAGTCGGCATGAAGCGATACGGGTCCCCGCGTTCCCATTGGTCGCCGTTCGCGAAATGGAAACGCAGCCGGTAGCGGAGAGGGAGCTTCGCGTCCGGAAGGAACCCCGCAAACAAACCGGTATCGACATGTTCGAGGGGCAGTGTACGCCCGTCCGCCAACAGGCAGTCGACCCGGCAGGCGTCCGGGTGGTGAGCGCGGACGATGACGCCGTTCTGCTCGCCGGCTCGGCCGGGATGGGCGCCGAGAAGGTTGTGCGGGTCGTGATGGTCACCCGCGAGGAGGCGCTTCACGTCGCGCTTATTGCCGGCCAGCCCCTTGGGGACCCCGCTATTCGCTACGCCACGTTTCTTTGCCATCGAAGGCCTCGATTCAATGAACCTCATAGCACAACAACAAGAGCGATTGCGCGACCAGTTGAACGCCGGTGCCTTTGATGGTGCGCGGGCCGCGTAATGCCGTTGCCGCTAACTCTTTCCATGCGCCGGGCTCACCCATGGCAGGCAAGCTGAAATGGCGAGAGCGGTTGCTACCATTCAACAGTACCAACAAGGTATCGCCCTTTATCGGGTGGCCCCGCTCGTCGACTTCGTCGGTCGCGTCGCCGTGCATCAACATTCCGACGACCCGGTTATTGGGATCGCTCCAGTCGCCGGCGGTCATTTCGCGGCCGTCGGGTCGTAGCCAGGTGACATCTCTGGAGCCATCATCTCCGATGGGGCCACCCTGGAAGAAGGTGCGTCGCCGCAACACCGGATTCGCCGCTCGGATTGAGAACACCCGACGCGTGAAGTCGAGAAAGGCTTGGCGACGGTCATCGAGGTCCCAGTCTACCCATGCGACCTCGTTGTCTTGACAGTAGGCGTTGTTGTTGCCCTGCTGTGTTCGGCTCAACTCATCGCCGTGCGAGATCATCGGCACGCCTTGGGAGAAGGCGAGTGTCGCCATGAAGTTTCGCTTCATGCGCTCGCGTATACGGACGATCTTGGCCGAATCGCTGGGTCCTTCAACGCCCCAGTTGCGGCTGGAGTTGTCATCCGTACCGTCCCGATTGTCCTCGCCGTTCGCCTCGTTGTGCTTTCGTTCGTAGCTGACAAGGTCCTGCAGTGTGAAGCCGTCGTGGCAGGTGACGAAGTTGATGCTGGCATACGGATTTCGGCCCCCGCGACCGTAAAGGTCGCTGCTGCCCGACAGCCGGTATCCCAGCTCGGCAAGTTGGCCTGCGTCGCCGCGCCAAAAACGCCGCACGGTGTCACGATAACGGCCGTTCCACTCTGTCCAACCGGTGGGAAAGTTGCCCACCTGGTAACCGCCGGGCCCGAGATCCCAGGGTTCGGCGATCAACTTGACTCGCGAAACGACGGGATCTTGCTGGATGAAGTCGAAGAACCAAGCCAGACGTCCCACGTCATAAAGCTCGCGAGCCATCGCCGGCGCAAGGTCGAAGCGAAATCCATCGACGTGCATCTCCTCTACCCAATACCGCAGGCTGTCCATCATCAACTGCATGGCCCGGGCGTTGAGCATGTTGAGCGTATTACCGGTGCCCGTGTAATCGACGTAGTAGCGACGGTTCTGCGGGTCGAGGTGATAGTAGGACAGATTGTCAATGCCGCGGAACGCGACCGTTGGCCCGAGGCGGTTGCCTTCACCCGTGTGGTTGTACACCACGTCCAGAATGACCTCGATCCCCACGCTGTGCAGGGTTCGAACCATCATCTTGAATTCATTGACCTGCTGACCCATGCTCAGTGTCGCATATCGCGGATCGGGCGCGAAGAAGCCAATCGTGTTGTAGCCCCAGTAGTTGGTCAGGCGCCGCTCTACGAGATGCCGTTCGGTCAATTTGTGG
>JASFMO010000035.1:0-15352 GCA_050117535.1 Gemmatimonadales bacterium
AGGCTTGGATGCGTATACGGCTTCGACAGAAAGCGCACGATGCCTGTGTTCGCCCGCACCTCTCCCACGGCGATGCGCATCAACGTGGTCTTGCCCGACCCATTGCGGCCCATCAGCGTGGTGATTCGCCCGGCGCGCGCCCAGAACGATGCCGCCTTCAGCACCGGTCGCCCGCCGAACGACTTCCCCACCGAGTCAACGGCCAGTATCTCCCTCGCCATCGATCACCCACCCGGTATTAGCCGCAGGCCGTCGAGCAGCGGCTCAGGGATCAGTCCCAACAGCAACTCGAGAATGAGGGCCGTGACCAAAACGACGCCGCCGATCGTCAGCCGCGACACGCCCAGGTTGGCCAGAAACCGGCGCTCGTTGCGCCTCTCTGCATCCAGCAGCAGGACGATGACCGTAAAGGCCAGTGCCAGCAGAAGCGCACGGGAGGTGTGCGTCATCGATCCTGTTATAGCAAAGGGGGGGATATGCAGGACTATCCACACGATCGCTGTTCGCAGGACGAAGACCCTGACATACGGTCGCGGCAGGGCGCCGCTTCGAAGGTCCAACGGTCCGGGTCCGACTAGGCTGGCCGTCAGCCCTATAGGTCCGACCAAACCGCCAGTTCGTTTCCCGCCGGATCGGTGAAGTGAAAGCGCCGTCCGCCGGGAAACTCGAATGTATCTCTCACAATCCGGCCACCGTTGCTCTCGATCTTCGCCTCGATGTCTTCCAAGTCGGCGGCATACAGAACCACGAGTGGACCGCCCCGCTCGACCTGTTCTTCCTGTTGTAGGCCACCGCCCAACCTTCCGTCGTGGAAGCTCGTATATTCCGGGCCGTAGTCGGTGAACGTCCAACCGAATACGGCGGAGTAGAACGACTTGGCGGCCTCAATGTCGGTGACCGCAAACTCGATGTAGTCGATTCGCCGGTCGTGCTCGCTCTGACTCATTTCCACCCCCCAGTCTGGTCCTGAAGTGTCTTGCGGTTGTCATTCCAGCTCTTCGGCCCGTGCACGGCACTCGGCGACGACGTCGTCAGGGACGAATCGCAGGCTCAGCCAGACGAGCGCCGGCACAATAACGATGTCGTCTACGTGTCCCAGCACCGGTATCCAATCTGGGATCAGATCGACGGGGCTCAGGGCATAGGCCACGGCGCCACCGAGCAACAGGCGCGTCACTCGGGGAGTCCGCTCGTGCTTCAGGATCAGCCGATAGACCTTGAGCTCCTTCGCCAGACCGATACGCAGACTTGCCAGCTTGCTTCTCATCGCACCGAATCGACGGTCCAAGCTACGCACACCAGGAACAACGACGCACCTGCCCTCCACAGCGCAAGTTTCCGCCGATGACGCCGTTGAGGGCTCACCGCGAACTTGGCTGGGTCAGACGCTGCGCTAATCGCTCACGCCTACGATCAAGCCTCGGCTACTGTGCGGGAGGCAACTTGCTGATCAACTCGCCGAACTCCTCCACCGAAAACGCCCGCACGGTCGTCGTCCGTACGTTGCCCAGGGCACCCTGGGCGAGAGTGAAGGCCGCGCCCAACTCCTCGGGAGCCTCGCTGATCGCGACGTAGTCGTGCTCGCCCATCGTGGCGTAGAAGCCGATAATCTTGCCACCGGCCGCCTCGAAGGCCTTGATGCCCGTCTCGATGCGCTTCGGCGCTTCACGAATGTTCCGGATACCCTGATCCGTGAGCTTGTAGTAGGTGATGAAGGTTGGCATGGGGCTCCTCCTGGTTGGAGACCGAAGGGCGAGAACAGGAAAGCTGAGCTGAATGTGTATTGTGCAAGGGATAACCCGTTTGCGCCAGTTCCGGCTAGTCGACCTTCCCCGCACCCAGGCCCCCCTCACTCCGACGCTCGCCGCGTCCGGACCTCCGCAACCACGAAGCCCACGCTCTTTGCGCCCAGACCCCTAAGTCTCATTCCATTGTGGAGGCCTGAGCATACCACCATCTGCTGGCCAACGTCGCCCTTCTCTGCCTTCGGTCGATCTATGCCGAGCTACCCGCCGTGCTCCTTCCGTATGCCGCGGCAATCAGCGCCCAAAGCCGCCCGGCGACATAGCACAGAACCACCCCAACCGTCCCCACGTAGACCGCTCCGGCGATAGCGCCGGCATGTCCGAGTACCATTGTCAGCAGCCCGCCCAGCGCGAGCAGCCACCGGTTACGCTTCTCGTAGAGCGGAACGACAGCGAACACGATGAAAACACCGATTATCACCGCCACGACGCCGGCGAGTATGCCGACGTGGCCCATCTTACCACCGGGATAAACCTCATAGACCCAGGCCCCCATTTGGGCGCCGAGAACCGCGTTCACCAGACCGGCGACCAGAAGGAGCACGCCGCCGAGCCTCGCTACTCGTTTGGGCGTCTTAGTACTCACACCGGACCTCCTTAGAACGGGAGCGGCGAGCCCCGAATCCGCGGTTCACCGGTGGCCTGCGGCGCTACGTCCCTTCCGTTTACTCCAAGCCAACGCCGAGACCCAGCTGCCAGCCGACTACGCGTGCTGGTCAATTCCACACAAACTACTCGTTCGGGAAGTCGTCCATCGACACGTCGCTGTTCCAAATATCTACGTGCAGCTTCCAGCTACCCGCGGAATCTCGCTTCCATATGTGGACGTTCTTCGTCTTGTGCCACTGCGGCTCACCACCCTCGGGATGATACGTGTAGTCGTACGAGTTCACCGTGTAGGCTAGGCTGCCACTCGCATCCATATCGACAACTTCCCGGTTGCGAAGCCTGAAGACCGAGCCCTCGCCAGCACGGATGACCTCGGCAATGGCCTCCTTTCCCTCCCACATAGTCCAGTGATTGGGCATCATGATGGCGTTGTCGCTGAACAAGGCGATACGAGCCTCGTCATCGCCCGCTTCCACCGCCGCGTAGAAAGCGTCGATGGCCGCTCGCAGCTCGGGCGGAACGCCTTCATCCGGCCGCGGTCCACAGGCCCAAATGAGCACGAGAACGCCCGCGATCATCGGTCTGACGGATCGATCCAACCTTCTCATGCAAACCCCCGATGTTTTACCTATTGAAGTCGCTGGCAAAGAACCCCCAGCCGGTGTGATCAAACGTCTACCGATGGCACGCTCACGTCAGAGACTGGCGCGCCACCATCCAGGTGCCAGCATTCGAATCTGGCCCTAGCGAGGGTCCGACCGGCCACCTCGAGCCTGGGCGAGCAGTTCGAGACCACTCAATCCAACCAGCACGAAGACCAACAGCCAAAGGAAGACCAGACCCCGAGTTTGCAGTTCCAATCCACCGACGAGAAGCCATACCGCCAGCACGATCCCACCACAAAGGTTGATGGTCACTGCACCCGTCAGCCCAAGGCCGACAGCACGCTCACTCCGCGACCTCAGCTCGACGATAAGCGCCAGACCGATCCCAAAAAGAATGGCGCCCAGTAGGGTCGGGTAGAATCGAGCATCGGTCGGCGGAATGCCAAGCAGCACAACCAGTCGAGTTGGGAAAGCCAGTAATGCTGCACCAAGCAGCAAATTGACGGCTGCGTCGAAGCCAAGCAGTATAGCTCTCTTCACGACCGAGCCTGCCAAGAGCGGCACACCGACAAGAAAGATTCGAGCCCTCGGCGAGCCTCCCAGCCCTCCCATACTCCGCCGGCTTCCGGGGTCACCATCGAGCCGAATCCGCCTGCCGACAGCGTGATCGCTAGCCCATCCAGAAACCTTTGCGATGCGACACTCCCAGTACTTTCCGGCACGTGCCGCAGAAGTAGACGTACCGCTTTCCAAAAAGGCCCTTTAGCTGTTGAAACCACATTGTTCGCAGTTCGTTCGAGCAATGCGGGCACAGGGGTCGCATGTCGTCTCGCTGTTCAAGCTCGATCATCGTCAGCATCCTCCAGTTCTCGGCTACATCAATCCGCCGCGCGACAATGTCGCTGCCGCTCCCTGCTGATGTTAACGGTCATTACCCGCCGAGTCGTCGCCGCAAGAACTCAATCGTTCGGGCAAACGCATCCGCCGCATCCTCTTCACGGTATGTCGGGGCGAACGGTGCATTGAACGCGTGGTCGGCGCCGGGATACACCTGCAGCTCCACCTCGCCTCCGGCTGCGACCACCGCGTCGCGGAGCTGGTAGGCAAAGCGCACCGGCACAATGCTGTCGGCATCGCCGTGCAGGATCAGAAGCGGTGGGAAACCCCGCGCCTCCTGCTCGACAGATTCGGTCCCCCCGCCGCCGCCACCGAAATAGTCCACCACCGCCCCGACGGACGGATCCGACCCGGCTACAGAAACCGCGAGAAACGCTCCCCTTGAATACCCCACCAAGCCGACACGCCGCCCGGAAACCGACGGCAGCGACCGGACATAATCAACCGCGTTCCGGACCGTCGCCCGCCACTGCGGCCACTTGCGAAGCTTGTCTTCCGAGCCCACAGCCGCGGTACCCGTCTCGGCGTGGTAGTCCAGTGCCAAGACAACGAAGCCAGAATCCGCGAAGATCCTGGCGATTTCGGCATAGATCGGACGCCAACCGGCAGCGCCCGGAAGGAGAATCAAACCGGCGTGCGGGCCCGGCGCATCGGGCATCCCGAGAACGCCCCAGACGGCCGGGGAAACCTCCGGATCCGAGAGTCGCTCGGGATCCTGGCCGTATCCGCGGGTAGCAAGCAGGAAGTGACAAACCAAGAAGCTCAGAGCCGCAAGTCGCAACCGAAACCGTCCAGTACGGAAAATGGCCATTCTCTGCCCCGAGTTGCCGTACCTATCCACCCAGGCGGACGAACTGCACGCGCCCGTCGCTCGCCACCTCGCACATGTATATCTCCAATGCCACTCCATCGCCGAACCCGTCGCGCTGGATCTGTTCCACATCGCCTTCTTGTTGACGTCGTATCTCCGCCAGCGACGACTTTGGCTGTCGCCGCCTGTAGTCGCCGCACACGGCTTCGGGCGGACCGTCCTCGGTCGGCCCGTGGAACATCAGGATGACACGATCGATCTCGTGCGCGGTGATCAAGAACTGACACTCGCGACGGAGCTGGTCGGCACGTACGGGCTCACCGCCGCTCGCCGCGAGCGCCCCCGCACCACCCGGCACATAGAGGCGATCATAATGGCGAATGGCCAAATGGCTACGCAGGAACTCATCGACTTCTTCCTGAAGTCGGCCGTCCGAGCACGTGACCACTAGCGTGCCGGGCAGCTCATCGTTCCACGGTCGGCTCGTCTTGAACATCTCCATAACCTAGTAACCCATGTCGATATGCTTGCCCGCTCCATATCAGGGAGCGGCTCCCCAAATCCGGACATTCTCGTCCACGCAAAATACAGGCAACAGCGTCGCCCGGCACCAGTCCAGGCGTCCCGCGAGCGGAGCGATCGGCATTCCCCACCGGGTCGCATGAGCCCCGGGCCATGCTCAACCGACGGCCACACGCCGCAAGCATGCCGCATCGGCCGCAAACACTATTTAGCCGTCGGCTAGCTCGTACTTGTACACCAACATCTCGCAACCGGCGACCAGCACTCCAGGCTCACGGTCGATCAACCGAAAGCCACAACGCTCGTACATGCGCCGCGCCGGCTCGAAGAACGGATGCTCATCCGTCCGGACCACGGCCCGGCGAAACCCTCTCCTGCGGAACAGACTCAAGACCTCCTCGACCTGCCGCCTTCCGTACCCTCGACCCTGGACCTCCGGAATGATGCAGTTGTGCCCTACCCGTCCGACGTCCGGCCACTCGCGTGGGTCCCAGGAAGCGAAGCCAATCACGCGACCCTCTCGGCAAGTCGAGAAACCGGAATCACCGACGGTATCCGGCTCGGTGTGCACATCCTTATCGTAGTCAGCCCAATCGCGGCGAAGCTCGTGCACCTTCGCGACTGGAAGCTGCTCGAGCAACGGTGCGTAACAGACCGCCAGGAGGTCGGCTAACACTCCGCGTCGGTTACTAGTGAGGCGCGTGAATTCGAGACACATCGGGACTCAACTCGAGCGTGACTCGACGCACGGGCACGGATCGCGCCCGATCGCCGTCACCGTCTTTTCACCCCAACCACCCGCGGACCTCGGGCAAGCGCCAAGCAACCGGTCCCTTAGGGCGCGCTAGAGAGGGATTCGCTCCCATTCGCGCGTTCCGGGCAAAGCGCTTCGGAACGTTGCTATGGCTCGACTTAGCTCATAGTACGACTCGGTGCCCCGCACGCTGTCCAAATAGAGACAGCGGCGCGCGACGCCCTCGACCGAGAAGGCCCAGTACAGGCTCATCAGGGGATTGATCCAGAGCTTGCTGCCCCTCGTGCGCTCGGTAGCGTGGTGATCGCCGAACTCTCCTGCAATGGCCGATAGAATGGACGACGACACTATGCTGACATGACCCGGCATTCTGGAGAAGGTGAACTCCGCCGCCTGGCGGTACAGCTCCGCCTCCTCCGTCTCGGCCAACAGGGAAAACGCACCGAGGAATGCCCCCTCTCTCGCCAACGCCGCAACGTTCTCCAGCACACACCCGTGACTGACGCCGTGATAGGTGTCCACGCCGAAGCCAAGACATACAAGAAAACGGCGTTCTAGCTCGAGCGAGTCGGCCGCTGCGATGCTGGCAATGTCCTCCTGCGGCGTGCCAAGGTCGGGCTCGTCCCCTCGCATCAGGCTGTCCGTACCGCCATCGATCAGAACGACCGTGTCAATCCCATACTCCTGCGTGACGGCACTGTATGCCTCGGCTAGCGGGAGCACTCCGGTCCTATGGAAGCATTGGATTGAAACATCCTCGCCGCGCGAACGAAACCACTCGCAGAGGTACTTCTCCGGAAAGTAGTACTCCGGCCCACTCGATTCAGCATTCACTTCGACCGCGGCCCAGGCGAGCTTCCGGCCGTCAACACGCTGCAGATCCGTGAAGCTGAGGTTCGCAAGCCGCACCGTCTTGCCACATTTCCGCAGGTGGAAGAACAGCGGCAGACCGCAGAACACGTCGTAGCCGCCACCGATCCCGGCGATCAGCACCCGCTGCGCCGGCCTCAGCCTGTCGAGCACAAGGCCCTGATCAAGGCTCACGTCTCGTTGACCTCCCCGATTCGGCCGCTCTCGATTCCGGAGAGCGCGAGAAATGTCCCTTCCACCTTCTCCGCCAGCCTGATGAAAGCCACGACTATTCGCTCGAGGGCCCAGACCTGAAGTGTGAACGTTCCACCGACTGCCTTCCCGATACCCAGTGTGCTCGTGGCCTAGTTCGAAGCACACGCGGTCCAGTGAAGATCCAGCTCAACACCGGCGATCGTCTGGTTGCGTTTTGGGTCCATCACGTCCAGCACCAGCAGGGCATCTCGCGCCGTGGCCAGAAAGACGAGACCGCTCGGTGTCAGACAGACGACCCGCGCGTCGGCAACCCCTTCTTCCGTCGCGACCACCTCACCACGCCAGGTCCCTGTTCTCAGGTCAACGACCGCGTAGCGACCTGTGGCCTCGCTCCTCGCGCGTTGGAGTTCTACGGCGCCGGCTTCCCAACCGGTATCAAGCGTGACCGGGCCCTCCGCGCCGCGGCCCGGCACCAGTTCCTGAAGCAGCGCGGTGACACCATCAGCGAGTATGTAGGCCATGCTCCGACTGAACGGCGCCCGCAGCGACGTGAGCCGCACAGCGACTTCCTTCCGATCAGGTCCACCCGGTCGCGCGGACGACGTAGACCGAGGAATCTCGCGCAAGGGAGCAAAGTCTTCCAGTTCGATCAGCTTGGTCGGAAGACTGTCGTTCTCATCCTGCCCAGCTTCTGTTTGAACGATGAGCAATAACCGATCCCGCGCGCCGTCGAACCAGCCGCGATGGATGGCACATCCGTCGCGCACGCGCTCCGGGAGCGTCGAATCGATTTCTGTGACGTGACGGAGGGTACGATCCGAGAAGTCGGGACCTTGCAACCGAAGGACCCGTCCCTGGCAGTCGAACAGATACACAGTCTGCACCGGGCGCACGATCTGCGCACCGGAAGCCAGGCCTAGAGCACTGAACACCAGTACGACAACCGCCGTCTTCACTCTCGGTTCCAGCCTTCCTCGCTCGGCAGGGCTGCGTGTCAGACGGGTACCCACGACGATCACCCGAGGCGCGGAAACAGAAACGGGACGCGTCGCTTGTATTCAACATACGGCCGTCCGTATCGGATTTCTAATTCACGCTCTTCGAAGTACCACAGGTTGAAAATGTGAACTGGCAGGATGACCAACAGCACCCCAAGTGTTACGCTGAGCGACCCTGCTATCAGGCCCACGCCCGCACATACGACATAGAACCCTAACGACATCGGGTTTCTGCTCCGCCCATACACTCCGTCGGCGACGAGTTCCTCCGTAAGCAAGAAAGCCGCCGACCCCTTCCCCAGCTTGATCAGGGCGCGGTTCGACACCACGACAAGCCCCAGACCGACGCCCAGCAGAACTAGACCCACGCCCACCCACAAAGAGCGGTATGGCAGCCGCGGGACCCCAAGCAGAGCGTCGTAAGCCGCCAGACCGGGGTAAAACAGGCCGACCATCCCGGGCAACACCAACGCGACCCAGAACAAGAGATGGCTTATGCGGCTAGCCCGTTCAGCGACATCAGTATCGGCAAGCCGCCTCGTCGTCCTTCCAAGCCATATTGAGCCGGCTAGAAAGGCCACGGCCCCCACTGCTTGCGTGATTATGATCTGCATAGCTCGAGCGGTGCTCCAAAAGGTCACGGCATGGCCAGCCTACGAGCTTCACGGCCTCGACGGTCTCTACTGTCGGATTGATCCCCTCTACTGTCAGCCAGGCTCACCCAGATGGCACCTGGCCACTCGAGCTACCGTGCAGCCGGCGACTCTCGTCATCGACTCAGCTTGCTCGGCGGTTGGCGCCTGGTCGGACCTATCTCCCGGACAACTCACTGTCTTGATCAAGTGCGCCGTACCGCTCGAGAATCTCAAGCACGCGCCCGATAGGAATAGGTTCGTACACCCGACCCCTCCCTACGACTGCCGTTGCCTTGAACATCGCATTGTAAATCGCCTCTTCCGTCGCTTCGGCCACCGCGGCGAACAGCGGAGACATCTGCGGATTAGACAGAGATTCGACCCTCCGGGGTTGCCGGTCCGATCGAACTCGGCGCACGGACTCCGCCGTGGAGAAGGCCATGACGTAGTCGCCCGAACTGTTGTGCGCGAATGAACCGGTCCGAGCGGCACCGAATATGGCCCGTTCGGCCAGTCGCTCGAGCGTGATGGGCTCGAGCGGGGCATCCGTCGCCACCACGATCATCAGCGATCCACCGTCGTCAGGTCCGGCTTCTGGATCGTTGTCTCGCTTCCGTAGGTCGTCCCTGTAGGTGTAGGTGCCCAGTTCGCGACCCACCGGCGCTCCGTTCATTGTCAGGTTGCCACCGAAGTTCGTCTGGACCAACACACCGACGGTGTAGCCCCCCAGTCCTGCCGGAAGCATCCGTGAACTCGTTCCGATCCCGCCCTTCCAACCGAAGGCGCCGGTTCCCGTGCCCGCCCCCACCGACCCTTCGGCCACGGGCCCCGACACAGCCACCCTCAGCGCCTCCTCCACATGCTCCCGTTGAACCGGATCCTGCCACATGTCATTGACCCAGCTGTCGTTGGTCTCCCCCACGACCGGGTTGATCGTGTGCTCACCTTCCGGGTCACCTGACATGAGGGTCCAGGCCAAACCACGCGCGACACTCCAGACGCACAGCGTACAGGTCAGCAGGACCGGAGTCTCGATCTCGCCAAACTCGCGGACCTGAGTCTCGCCGACCAGCTTGCCATAGCCGTTGACGGTGTGAATCCATCCCGGTACGGGCCGTCGATACAGATCGCCCGGGGCCGGGATGATCGCCGTGACGCCCGTGCGAATATCCTCGCCTTCCCGAACCGTCACATGCCCGACCCGCACGCCCGCCACGTCCGTGATCGCGTTGTGCGTCCCGGTCGGAAAGACGCCGACGACGAGCCCTGCCTCTCTAGCCCTGGGACGCTCGGCGGGTTCTCTGGCGTGCTCCGGCGCGCGTCGGAACGACATTGGCCAAACTCGAGTTCCGGTTTCGTCATTGCAGGCGCCCACCAACTCTTCGCCGCGGCGGGCGAGTGAACACGCCGATCCCCCCGGCAGATCGGAGCTCGCCAAATCAAAGGTCAACCCACCGTCGATTCCGATATTCCGCATGAGGAAGCCGCGACCGGCATACACGAGCAGATGACCCTCGGCACCGCTCGGACCGTCGGACAGTTGCATCACCCAGTTCTGAACGGTTCCATCGGCGAACGTGACGGTCCCGGCCCAACGGCCACGGTAGGAGTCCTGAGCGTACAGCGGTACGGACGCAGAAACCACGGCAATGGCAAAAAGCAGGCTAGACATTCGCATCGTCTTCCTCCGCTACGTAGAAGAGAACCGGAACGAACTCCACTCAACGACTTCGGCCCCTGGTCACACGTCCGCCAAATCACCGCGCGTCCCACATGCCCAGGCAACTCACGGTCACCACCATGCGATGCCCGTCCGTTGTCAGCTTCAGCCCCAGGCTCCCACAGCTCGTCAGGACTCCGGAGGCGAGTCAGTTCGTAGGGTCTGGACGAACACGGCGAACCGCTCGGCACCCCTCAGCGGCTCGCCGTGTCCGAAACAGATCATCGAGGGCTCCAGCGCGGCCAGCTTCCGGGCGGTCGCCCGGTTCGTCGCGAAATTGAACGTCGCAAACCCGTACGGCTCACTGAGCCCCCTGCGTAGGGTCAGCGGACTGCACAGGCCGCCCTGCTCATTCCGCCTCTCTACTCAGACCACAGCGACCCCGGTCGCAAGACCCACTCCATAGAATAGGTGATTGGCCAAACTCGACAGAGGAGCCCTAATGCCTTCGGGAGATCTCATTCCAAACACTCCCAACCCTATGGAAGGGAATACTGCGAAGTAGGCGGCTGCGGTCGTCGCGACGCCATAGGCAAGGGCCCATGTCGATGAGGCAGGGCCTCCGACCAAGAGATCCCAACCGAGCACGTAAGGGATCGCCAGGCCCACGCCGATGGTGTAGTGCGTGACATAACCGTAGAGCATCTCACTGCCGAGCTTCTCCATTTCGCTTGGATGCCCGTAGCGGAAACGCCCACGCGCCCATCCTGCGGCCATCCGCCCGATCATCCCCACATCTATTCTCGTGAGCAGCCCGGTTCGGGCGAAGAGAAGATTCAACGAATCCATAGCCAACGTCCCTAGTCCCCCAGCCACAACTCCCATTATGACGAGATCCATCACCCCTGACCCCTCCAATACCAAGCGGCAGCGACATCAATATGAGGCCACCATAGCTAATGGCCCCCAAAGCCGCACCTCCACCCAAGAGACCAAATGCGCCCGAAACACGACTGATGGTCCAAGCCAAGCTCCAAGAGACCGCGCCTATGACAACCCACCCATACACCCTCGATGTGTGCGGACGCAAAGCGGGCACCTGCAATAGACCGCAAAGCGCACCACCACCGATGAGAAGCAGGAATCACCACCGCTCCACTGCTCCGAGCCCGAGTTCCTAAAGTAGAACAACGGCCACGAAGGGAATGCCAATTCCGATCACCGCACCCCACAGCCGGCTAATCGCCAGATCGAGCCGGCGACGAACCACAATCTTCTGCGACAGGGCAACAGCAGCCCCAAGGCAAAGACCAACGATTAGATTCGTTTCTTTCGCATACACAAGGCTGTTCAAGACTACATAGGAGAGAATGATCGCCGCCAACATCCCTACAACCCATCCAATGAACGTCGCCACCACCCACTACATCCAAGAATCCCAACGGATCTCCAATGCTTGTGTGTTCACACCGTACTCTGTCCGTTAAGTCTCACCACTGCCTACGGGTTATGCGTTTTACCTGCGCCACTACAACCGCACCCGATTGAGGAAACGGCCCTACCTCTCAGCACGACTGATCCCACTCTGGGACCACGTATCCGCACCAGGCCCACGTCAGGTGCCAACGGTGGTCAGGTCACACCGGCAACGCTCCTTAGCTCATCGTACCGCTACAATGCAGTCTGTCTTCTCCGCAACATGATCGCGAGCAACACCATGAAGAGAGGCGCGGTGATTGCCCACGGAAAGCCCAAGAATAGCAGGTTCTGGGAGTATGTTGGGTAGAAGTATACGATGCTGATCAGCGGCGTGACGAGAGCATGGGCGATGAAGGACATCCTGACCCACCTCTCAAAGCCAGTGTTGCCCAGCGCAGGAATGGCGACCAAGGTCGCCAAGCCCATCGATATGTAGCCTATCGCGTCGTAGTTCCAGAAGAGAGAGTGAGGAGTCTGTTCGAGAACCCGAATGACTTCAGAAGCCCCTTTTAACTTTGCGGGAACTACGGTTGCGAGTTGGACGACATAGTTTGCAGTAACAAAGACCGCATAGACAATCGTGAAGATCAGCGACGCATGGGTCCAAAACTGCTTGTCCTTCGCGGTTAGATGGTGGAGCGAGAGAATTTCAAGAATGAAGGGGATGACGATGCAGAGGGACGTGCCGTAGATCAGGATCTCGTCAAGCGGGAATCGGAGCACGCCCACAACTTGTAAGATCTGCGCCACATCGTATGCGACGGCCGACGCGAAGGCGGCTAAGCCGGACCAGTATCCAACTTCGCTGATGGTTCTAGTCATGGACATCCTCTACAAATTAACTGTGCCGTGCAGCGCTACGGTCATGCCTCTCAGCGGCGCCCCGCTGAAGTACCTTGTTGGGCGGCAGCCTAGTCGATACCCACCGAGCGTTCATACCGACTCCGCAAGGCCCCGATCAGGGATTCTTGCATTCCTCGTTCTTGGGAGGAAGCAGGCTGTAGCCTGACCGCCGCCAGGTCAGGACGAGAACAGTCGCTGCGAGCAAGTTTCCCAGGAGCAAGAAGGGGAACATCTCCGACGCGAGGCCGAGAAATTCGCCAGTCAAGTTCATCATCCCGTGAAACAGGAGCACCGCCAGAATGCTCCGATTCGTCTCGTTGTACACCCAGACGATCAGTAGAGTATGCAGGATGATGGAGGGCAGCCACCACCAGAGCTCTGGATTGAATGTGGTATCCGCATAGTATCCAGGAAACCAGACGAACGGCGTGTGCCAGACAGCCCACGTGCAACCGTTGATGAGACCGGCAATCGTCGGGTCAAAGCGCTCCTGCAACGCATCGGCCCAGTACCCGCGGAGACCGATCTCTTCGACAGCTGGAAAGACGAACGATAGGAGCAACATGAACGCGAGTCTCCAGGGCTCGGTCAGTACGCCCCACACGATGTCCAGCGGCCGATCTGTCACGCCTAGGGCCAGTGCTGCACCCGCCATCAGGAGGTCGAACGCCGGCCAGAAAACCAGGATGACGGCCAACCACCGAGGACCAATACGGCGGACGTCGACCAGCCGCCACCATAGTCCGTGGAGTCGTTCCTTGCCACCCGTGAGGACTGCCAGCATGACGCCGGCGATCAGGGGACTCGCACCCCCGACGAAAAAGAAAAGTACATTGGGGAACGACCAGACTGATTCTTCGGACTCGAAGATCGGAATCCAGAACAGGAACGCCCACCCGAGATAGACGACCGGGAACCCCCAAGGTCTCAGCAGCCGAGCGAGTGTCTTCGTTCGGTCACACCTCTCCGTCATAATCACAATTACCACGGAGCAACGGCAGTCGCCCGATCAAAGGGCATCGCCAGCTGCAAACGCTGGTTAACCAGCCGAAGCAGCCTCGGCACCCCAGGCAGGTCGACACCTGAATACGTAGATTGCCCAGCCCACAGTGTCCCTGCCCCACCTCAGGTACGACGACTTGGCTTTCGCCACACGCTCAAGCAGCTCAGGCAGATCCCGGTCGTCTGGATGGGAGCGAGCGTACTCAGCCGCCGCATACCACTGGAGACCCTCGTATCTGTCCCAGTCGTCCTTGCTGCTAACAAGAGTGTGCACGAGCTCGAGTCCTCGCTCCTCCCCCGCTTCAACGTTTGCCGCGTGGCTCCCGAAACTCTCCCTCGTATGCCCACACGCCCGCAGGTACTCCTCCGACGGGTCCTGCAACCAGTACGGCTCCCCCGCTATCACCCAACCATCGGGCTCGACCATGGCGACTAGCGCGTCCAGAGTCCCTGCGTGCCCGCCGAAGATCCAACTCGCGCCAATGCACGAGGCCAGTTTGAAGCTGTGTGGCTTGTCGGGTTTGAAATCAGCGCCATCCATTTGAGTGAAGGCGATCTCCGCTTCCGGCACTCGCATTCTGAGCCTTCGTTCTGCGTCGGCCACAAAGAAGGGAGACATGTCTACACCAAAGCCACCTGCACCGTAGTCTTCCGCCAAGCGAATCAGGAACTCGCCCTTCCCACAGGCAATGTCAACCACGCGGGCGTTTGTCGGAAGCTGTACGAGCTCCACCAGTCGCCCAAGCTTCTCGTCACTCGTGGGATTGCATACTACGTGCTCACGGTGTGTGATGTCGTAGAACTTCCACATGTCCACGATTCGATTCCTCGGCTGCCTGAAGGTTATGCGTTATAGCTGCGCGACAATGACCGCGCCTGGCTACGGGCGCGGCCCGACCGCCGAACATCACCCGTGAACAATCTAAGACCATCGACCCGTGGGGCGCCCGCGTCAGGTGCAAACGCGGGTTAGGTAGCGAACACCCGAATACACCGTGTGGTTTCCTCGCCCAGCACAGAAGCGGCAATGGCTTCAGCGATCTTCCGGGCCCCGAGCGCGGACGGCTCGATCTCGGCGACGAAATCGTCGTCTTCAGTGCAAACCCGTCGGAGATCAATGACGTCTGCGCTATGCTCCCCCGCAACGTTGCAGATCCGGTCGGCAAATAGAGCAATGGGCACGCGTGCCAGCCGCGCGCGGCGAGGGTTGGTAAGCGGCGGCTCATAAACTGTACATACAATAAGACGCCGAACTTGGGATCGGAGATGACTGACCAATGCGCCATAGCTCATGGCAAACGACGTGGCGATTTGGTCCAGTTCGTCGATAACACTGGCCACAGAATCAGCAGTTTGCTCAAGCAACCCTAAGTGATCGATAGCGTCATTTCCGCCAACGCTCAATACGGCGACGTCACAGGACGGGGCCAGTGCTGCGGACTGACGGTAAACATCGGCCATCACGGAGCCGTCCACCGCCAAGAGTTTCACCGTCCAAGGGGGACCCAGAATGCGCCGAAGGTGTTCCGCAGTGTCAGGTTCGGAGTCGACATACAAGCGGTTGTCGAGGATCGAATCGCCGAGGAGTGCAATCGTAGACATCGCGATACCCATGAGTCATCAAAGGTTGATTTTGCTGCCTAAGGCTGGGCGCTCAGCTGCAGCGC
>JASFMO010000036.1:0-15342 GCA_050117535.1 Gemmatimonadales bacterium
CGCACGTGCGACCGTAGCCGCATCACCGCCGATGGACTGTGGTTCCTTTGTCTGTATGCCGCGAACGGACTGGACCTGCGGACGCCGCTGCGTGACGGAGCATCGATGGAGCACCTGCAGCAACTGATCACGGAGAACTGGAAGGGACGCGCGGACCGCGGCGCCGAGGAGCGAAAGCGTCTCAACTCATTACGCGGCCCGCTCTACCAGATCGAGGATCTACGACAAGATCCGCACCGGGAGATGCACACCCGCGGCGGCTGAGCGGCCGCCGCTCGCTACTCGGACAGTAAGCGCTCGATGGCGCGCTGCGCCGCCTGGACGCGTGGCTGGAACTCAGGATCGGCGTCCGCCCAGAGACTCGTGAACTTCTCGTAGTAGTAGACAGATCTCTCGACGTCGCCCTTCAACTCGTACAGCCCACCCAGTCGCTCGTAGATACCGGCCAGCGCCCACCAATCGCCGTTGTCGAGCCGGGTCAACCACGGTGTTTCGACGTAGCGCTCGTATACGGCGATCACGGAATCCGGCATCTCGGCCAGATCGTAGGCCTGACCCAGAATTGGCAGGATGCAGATAGTACAGGGACCCGTGTCGGCGCGGTCGAATTCTGCGATCGCCTCGCGAGGTCGTTCCTCGGCCATGGCCAGCACACCGCGCGCCACGTGCACGCCGACGCCATCGTCACCTCTCAGAATCGGATCGACGGCGTTCTCCGATTCGTCGATCAGGTCACGGGCGCGAGCCGGGTCTCCGGCCAGGGCGTAGATCAGGCTGAGCTCTCCGTACGGTCGCTCGTGCGGTTCGATCGACTCCAACCGGTAGCGCTCGAGCGCTGCCGTGATCCGGTCCAACGCGGCCTGCGTGTCCCCGCGCAGAACGGCGTCGTGGAAGGCCAACCTGATCGCCACGTTGAGATAGAGCGCCGGCTCGTCCTGCGCCTCGGCGGCGGCCATCGCGTCCTGCATGTGCCGCTCGGCCAGGGCCAGCTGGCCCTGGACTTCGGCGACTTGAGCCAGCTGAAAGCTGGTGCCCAGCTGCCAGAACTCGCTGGCCCGCTGCGCCTCGCGAAGGTCGAGCATGTGCTGCTCGGCTGTGGCGTAATCGAACTGGGCACTGGCGAGCGCGGCCGCCGACATCGATACCGTGGGGTGCTCGGGGAACCGCTCGGCGAAGCGCTGGAGCGTGAGCTCGGCGCCACCGAAATCGCCCAGCGCCACTCGCGTCGTGATGACGTTCCCGTAGTAGAGGGCGCCACCGGCCGAATCGAGCTCGATGGCCCGCTGGAACAGCTGATCGGCGCGCCTGAAGTCACGAGCATTTTCGTAGAGGATGGCCAGGTTGTTGAGCGCCCAGGTGTCGTTCGGGTAGATGTCCAGCAACGACTGATAGGCGGCGATCGCCCGCTCCTGTTCCCGGGTGACGCTCATGTGGTAGCTGCCGACCGTCAGATAGCGCTCGCGATCGGTGAGCCGTTCGCGATGAGTGTACGCGTGGGTCAGCGCCTCGACCTGGCGAGCACGGTCACGATTGATGTTACCGAGCACGACCCCAAGCTTGCGCCACGCCATGGCGAAGGCGGTATCGAACGCCACCGCCTCTTCGAGCAACGCGATCGCCCGTTCGTTGTCGCCCTGCTCCGCCGCGCGGACGGACTGCGAGTAACTGCGCAGAGCTTCCAGCGATGGCGTGGTGACCCGATCGAGCGGTTCGTTGGCGCGGATCGTCTTGAGCGACTCGCCGATCCGGGCTCGCAGATCGTTGGACAGCTCGTCGATGGCGCCGATGATCTCGGTGGAATCGGCGGCGGTCTCGCGATGCGCGTAGAGGATCTGGCCGTCACTGGCGGAAATGAGCTCGGCGGCCAGTATGAAACGGCTGCCGACCGGCGATATCTCGCCGGTCACTACCGCCTTGACCCCCTCCCGTATGGCGATCTCACGCGCAAGCTGCTCGTCGAGTCGCTGCGAGCGATCGCGCTGCATGCGCTGGAGCACCTGATCCACGTGGGCTGGATCCACGACCGTGACGATGGGTGACTGGCTGAAATCGATCCGGAACGCTTCCGTCACCACCTCACCCAGCAGTGGGTCGTCGGTGTTGTTCTCGAAATCGGCGAGGATGATTCGATCGCGTTCGTCGATGACTCCGGCGGCGACGAGCGAACCGACGGGCCCCACGCCCAACGCGCGCATGGTCATGTAGGCGGCGACCACGATCCCCCAGACCGCGAAGGCCGCGATCATGCCGACGATCGCCTTGCGCCAAGTCAGCCACGATCCGGTCGGCGCGACGTCCGGGGCTTCGGCCAGCACGGTATCAGAGTCGGCGCCCAGCGCGTGGGAAGCGACCGGTCCAGCGGCTTCGCCTTCTGGAGGCTCGCGGCGGCGCGTCTGTACCAAGGAGGTCGCGATGACGATCGGCAGCCCCAACGCGAGGAGGACGATGACGCCAGGAAAGAACCAATCGGGCAGACCCAGCTGGTCGATGAAGATGTCGGTCACCTCGAGCACGGCGTACGAGGCGCCGAGGAAGACCACGAGCGCCCGGGTCAGATAAGCCCGACGGCTCAACTCGGTCGTACCTTTAGGATTTTGGTCACTCATCTATCACGGCCTAATGCTTGATTTCGTTGCCGTTGGACTTCGCAGTCTCCAAGATTACCTGAAAAGAGCGAAGCCCGGAAGATGGAAGCGGTAACAGTTGTGTCAACGTGAATCTCCAATCGGCTACCGCCAAGCACCCCCTCAGGTTACCGGTTCGGCGAGCCGTCAGTGTCATGAGCCTCGGGCCTCTGACGTACTACGTGATTATGGGCCCGAGGTTTCTCATCTGGGCAGGTAGCGTTTCGGGAACTTCGCCACCACGGTGTACACCGGGTCCACGATATTGGCCACCGTCGCCTCTCCCACCTGACTGACCAGCTGGTAGGCATCCCAACGCCCGAAGCCGTACTCCTGTTCCAACCACTCGATCAACTCGACGTGCGCGATCCGAAAGGCATCGATGAGCGGGCGGGCGCTGCCGGCGACCATGATGTACTCGTCGTCCTCGATGCGCGGCCAATCGATGGTCTTCCCCTTGATGACGCTGATCTCGAGGGCGACGTCCATCGAGGTCTCGAGCCCCGTACCAGAGACCTCGCCGTGTCCCTGCCTGGCGTGCCCATCGCCGAAGTAGAAGTACGCGCCGTCGTGAAACACAGGCAGATACACCGTCGCCCCCTCGCGGATCTCCGGAGCGTCCATATTGCCCCCGAAGTCACCGGGCCAGAGGCCGGAGAACGCCTCGGCGCCTCGAGGGGCCACGGCGACGCGGCCGAGCATCGGCCGCAGATCGATAGTCACCTGGCGCATTCGGCTGTCCGGCAGGTCGGTGGTCGCGGTCATGTCGTCGTGATCGAGTCGCCAGAGGTATCGGCGCTCGGGGATTGGATCGTTGAGCATGCGGGTCCGGGCGTCGCTGGCGAGGCCACCGAAGTTCCCATAGTGGCGCGAGGCCGCGAACTCGTAGTTGGGGCGGACTTTCAGGATCTTGACCACCAGGACGTCTTGCGTCGTCGCTCCCTCGATGTAGAGGGGACCAACCTCGCCGGGGAAGGCGCCGCCCTCCTCCGAGTAGTAGGCCCCGAAATTGGTCTCGGAGATGAGCACGGTCCCGGGCATGATACGGAGTACCGGCTCGCGCACGGCGAACGTCGGCTGTGAGATGGATGGTGTGAAGTAGACAGTGTCGCTCGGCGCCTGGGAAACGCCAGTCTGGGCCGCCAGCAGAGCGATCAGCGCAACAATACCCATGGGGACACCTCCAAACTGGTCACCGCGCGTTGACCCGCCTCCTGACTGCGGATCGCGGCGGGAATGGGGTAGACGTGCATTTTCGTCAAAAGACTATATTATAGGGAACTTCACAAGGCACGGTCAGCGCGCGACGCGGGGAGGAGCGAATGGGAAGTGGTGAGCCGCTGGAGCAGGTGCATGAGGCGCTTCGAGGGTCGGACTACGGGCGCGCCATAACCGTCGCCGCGAACATTCCCACCCACGAGCTATCGCCTGAGCAGTTGAGCCACTTGATGGACGTCATGCTGGCCGCGGCGGCCGGCCTCGCCGACAACTCTCCACTCGAGCTGGAGGCGTACCTTCAAGTCATCGAGATGGGCGATCGGCTGTCGCGGCAGGATTCCGCTTACGCCGCGGCCGTACAGCTGAAGACCAACAGCGCCCTGTTCAACAAGGGCGTCGTCCTTGCTCAGATGGGCCGCTGGGCCGAGGCGATCGAAGCGTACGACGAGTTGGTGGCGCGGACCGGAGGCGCGCGCGAGCTAGGCCTGCGGGAGAACGCCGTGCGTGCGCTGTTCAACAAGGGCGCCAGCTTGCTGGGGCTGGACCGTCGCGAGGAGGCCATCGCGGTCTACGATGAGTTGATCCGCCGCTTCGCTACGGACGCCGAGCCCAGTCTCAAAGTCGCCGTGAGCAAGGCGTTCATCAACAAAGGAGTGGCCCTGGCCGAGCTCAATCGGCTGGACGAGGCGGTTGCCGTTCTGGACGAGGTGATCAGTCGCTGGGGTGACTCGGCCGACCCGCAGTTAAGAGAGCGGATCTCGAAGGCGCTGTTGAACAAGGCCTCGGCACTGGTACAGCTGAGCCATCGCGAGCAGGCGCTGGCCACGTACGAGGATATCCTGAGCCGCTTCGGCCAGGCCAATGAACCCGTCTTGCAGCAGCAGGTGGAGTTCGCGAGGCTGGGCAAGGAATCGCTGCTGACGAGCCTCAACTGATACGAGAGCCCAATGACTCCGGCGGGTCATAGCTTCCGTTCGCTACAACCGACCGCCGGGTCCTCACACTCCCGGTGCGGCGGTCCTCGCCGCGGTCGATCAGTTGCTCTGATCGTGAATGATCCTCCAACCGTCCGGCGTCTTCTCCACAACGAGGGTGAAAACACCCGTCGCCGTCACCGAGTCATCCTGGTACAGCACGTAGCGGGCCGTGGCCAGACCCAGCCAGGGGGCCAACGGACGCGTCTCCAGGTCCTCGAAGCGAAGCGAGTCGCGGGCGGCACCCGGTTCGAATCGGGCGGCATAGCGCTCGTGGATCGCATCCCAGCCGTGGGTTAGACCCGTCGATCCCAGAAAGGTGGTTTCGGGGCCGCGCTTGTACCAGCCGACGAATCCCGCCAGGTCGCCGCCGTTCCAGGCCGCTTCGGATTCGCTGAGCAGATGATCGACGGCGGCTTGCAGGACGGCCGGCTCGTCCACGCCGGCGCGCCCCCCCGATTCCCGACAGCCGGTTAGGGCCGCGAGCGCGAGCATTGCGGCGAAGGCGCGCCAGCCACAAGCGTTAAGGCTGAACCTCGGGATACCCGCATCACGTTCAGTTTCGACAACCTGCATGGAATCCTCCCAGCGAAGACCTGCCATGGTGCCTGTGTTTTGCCGTCGAGGCGCCTAGCGGTTATCGCCGCTTCCCTGGAGCACACCCCGCTCGGCCCGGCTTTGCAGCTTGGCTATGTTGCGTTCCGCCACATCACCCAGCGGAACGTTCAGTACGGTGGCGACCTCGGCGGCGTACCAGAGCACATCGCCCAATTCGTCGGCCAGCGCGGCACGATCCGCGTCGTCCAGCGCGCCCTCCTTGTCGCGCAGAAGCTTGCCCACTTTCTCGGCGAATTCACCGGCCTCGCCGGCCAGTTTGAGCGTCGGGTAGATCAAGCGGCTCATCGGATCACGATCGCCGAAGGCGGTATTGAGGCTGGTTCGATGGGCCGACTTCTGATATTCGTCGAAACGCATGAGGCTTCCCCTGTCGCCTGCGAATTCACTTCCGCTCCGCCCACTCGGCGGCGCGTGCCACCGGTTGTCTCAGCTCGCCAAGTTATCAGAGAACCACGCCGCCGTCAGTTCGACGACCCGCGTCAGATGCTCGGTCGTGCCCTGGAAAGGATGGACGGCGCCGAACGTGTGACCACCCCCCTCGATCAACTGAAGGCGCGTAGTCTGCGATGGACCCGCCTCGGCGAGGCGGACGCCGTCGGCGACGCTGACCGATTCGTCGTCGGTTCCGTGGACCACCAAATAGGGCACACGCAGCCGCGACGCCGCGCCGAGCACGTCGAGGCGCTCAGCGTTCCGCTCGGTATCCTCCAACAAGGCGACCCCGAGCGGAAGCCTCTGGCCAGTGCGGGAATTCAGAATCTCGATGCGGCCTTTACGGCGCCACTCGCTCCGCTGTTCAGCGCTCCAACGATCCGCGTACGCAACGGCGCTCCAAGTCACCAAGCACGACACGCGCGAGTCCTCGGCGGCGGTGATCACCGCGCTGATACCGCCCCGACTGTGTCCGAGCAGGCCGAAACGCTGGCATGGCGCCAGTCCCGGAAGCCCACCGCCTTGCGCGGCGTCTAGGACGGCGGCCGTGTCGTCGAGCTCCTGGCTGAACGTATTGCGCTCGAACTTGTCCAACTCGGTGAAGTTCTCCATGTCGGCGCCCACGCCGTTCAGCGAGAAGTTGAAGGTGACGACGGGATGGCCGGTGCGTGCGACCAGCTGTTCGGCGGCATAAGGGAAGAAGCCCCAATCCTTGAAGCCCTTGAAGCCGTGGCAGATCAAGATGGCGGTGTGAGAGCTACTGGGCTCGCCAACCCAGACATCACCGCGGATGGGATCGCCATCACCATTGGAAAGCTGGAAGGGTCGACGCTCCATCGTCACGACCCCTCGGCCGGATGCCACTCGACATCTGCGACTTGCTGTCTGGCGTTGGTAGTCCGGGCAAGCGTAAAGAGGAGATCAGAGAGCCGATTCAGGAATTTGACCACAATCGGGTCGATCTCGGCCTCGTGAGCTAGCGCGACCACGCGGCGTTCGGCTCGACGGCAGATGCTGCGGGCGAGCTGGAAGGCCGCCGCCGACTCGCTGCCGCCCGGCAGGATGAAGGCTGTCAGCGGCTGCAGTCCTTCGTCGAGGGCATCGATGGCGTCCTCTATTGCCTCGACCCGGCTCTCGGCCAGCTGCGGGATGTGCTCCGGTCTCGCCGCTCCAGTCTTGGGCGTGGCGAGCATGGCGCCGATGATGAAGCAGTCGGACTGTATCTCGACAAGAGCCGCTTGCCAGTTCCGCATCGGCGCTGGCAGCGTGGCGACCGCGAACCCCAGCGCGCTGTTCAGTTCATCCACGGTACCGTAGGCCTCGACGCGGAGATGGTCCTTGTCGACGCGCTGGCCGCCGAAGAGGGAGGTTTGCCCCGTATCGCCGCTACGTGTGTAGATCTTCACTCGCGTATTCGTCTCCTCACGGGTCGAATCAAGTCCGAAGCGTCCCCTTCTTGCGAACCCTCACCTTCACCTCGCGGCGGCCGAAGGCCACGGCCTCCTCGCAGGTCGGCATCCAGATGTCGATGATATAGCCCTTCACCTTGCCACCGGTGTCCATGACCTCGTATCGCTCGCGCGTCTCGTCATCGATCTTGATGTCGATCACGCTACCCAGCGGCAAGACCCGGGGGTCGCCGGCCACGACGCCCTCACGCACCCAGACGCCCGATGCCGTGAAGCCGTAGTCGCAGTAAGCGGTCGCCTCGAAAGGGTGCCAGACCAACGACGGCTCGATGGGTTGATAAAAGACACAACTCATGGCCACCGCGGCCGCCATGGATACCAACGCCCTCCTAGTCATCCGCCACCCCACCATCACAGCTGGTCCGAACTGCCGCCTCTCTGTAGGAACCCGGGTTTCAAGATCGCGTTCGGGTCGAACTGCTTCTTGAGCCCCTTGCCGATCCGGGCGGCCCGCCCGGGATCGCCCCACGAATCGACCACGCGCCGCAATTCCGCCGGCGCCGACTCGACCCGAACGTTGCCGCCGCCCTCCGCGGCCATGCGGCGCAGCTCCTCGATCCTGCGCGCCCAGCGCCGCACATCCGCTAGGTGGTACGTGGACTTGTCCGCGAAGATCCACGCCCTCCCCAGTCCCGGCGCGGCGACCAGCGCCGGCGGCTCGACCGACTCGATGAGCATGCCTTGGCGTATCAACTCCGCCGTGCCTCGTGGCGGGACGACGACGCGAACGGATAGAACCGGAGTGAGACGCTCCTCGATCGTCGTGATGCGAGGCCACACGTCGTTCACCGCCTCGATTTTTGCGCCGCTAATTGTGGCCATGGCACTGACCGCCTGCACGGCATCCCTTACGGCGGCCTTGTGGCCCATCCAGCGGACCGCCATCCGCCATTCGTCGCCCCTGAGTTCGGCAGCGGAAGCCGCCGCCGGAGACAGAACCTCGACCGCGGCCGGAGCCAGGCGTTCGCTCTCCGCCAAAGATGCCGCGAGCTTCGTGAGCGCTCGAGCATCGGCAGCGGAGAAGACGCGCGTCTCATCGGCTTGCGGCACCGCGTAGAGGCGCAGATGGGCCTGGGCGATGATGCCCAAGGTGCCGAAACTGCCCGTAAACAGCTTCACCATGTCGTATCCGGCGACGTTCTTGACCACGCGACCGCCGGCTTTGACGACGCGGCCGTCGGCGAGGACCGCGGTGAGGCCGAGGACCAGGTCGCGTGGGACGCCGAACTTCGCCGCCAGGGGACCCGCCGAGCCCGTCGCGATGGCGGCGCCCAGCGTGCCACCGCCGAGTGGATCGAGGGGCCACCACTGTCCGGCCCCGGCGAGCGCCTGGTTCAGATCGGTCAGCGAGGTGCCGGCCTGAGCCGTGGCCAGGAGATCTTCGGGCCGATGCTCGACCGCGGCGGTCAGTCGTTGGGTCGACACGACCAGGTCTGCCCGCTGAAGCGGTCGACCGCAGGCGAGCCAGCGGCCCCGCCCGGCGGGTACGACTCCCCATCGCGCGTGGCTCGCCAGCTTCATCAGCTCGGACAGCTCGTCGATAGACGCCGGAGCCGCGACGACCTCCGCCGGTTTGCCGTCGATGACGAACTCTTCCGGGCTCTCGAGCAGGCACTCGGCGCCCAAGGCCGACTCGACGGCCGCGGCCGGGCTCTTGGCCACAGCGGGCCGCACGGATGCGGCGACCGGCTTCGCCGCCGTCCCGTCGGGCAAAAGTTTGCCGGGGTTGCATAAACCGGAGGGGTCGAAGACCTGCTTGACCCAGCGCATCGTCTGCAGGTCATCGTCCGAATAGACGAGCGGCATGTACTTCCGCTTGTCGATGCCCACACCGTGTTCGCCGGTGATGGTGCCGCCCGCCGCGACGCAGGCTTCCATGATCTCGCGGCTGGCCTCGTGGACGCGCTCGGTCGCGCCTTCGTCCCGGCGGTCGAACGGCATATTGGGATGGAGGTTGCCGTCGCCGGCGTGAAACACGTTCGTGACGACGAGATCGTACTTCCTCGAGATCTCGTAGACGCGGTCTAGTACATCGGGTATGCGGCTGCGCGGGACTGTGGCGTCCTGCACCAGAAGATCGGATCCGATCCGGCCCATGGCGCCGAAGGCGGACTTGCGCGCCTTCCAGAACTTGAGCCGCTGCGCATCGCTCGTGGCGCGCGCCACCTCGCGCGCGCGATGCTCCTGCAAGAGCAGCTCGACCGCGGCCGCCTGTTCCGCCAATCCCGCCTTGGGCCCGTCGAGCTCGACGATCAGCGAGGCGGCGACGTCGGTGGGGAATCCCGCGGCGAAGACCGAGGCTTCCACCGCCTTGAGTGTGTTCTGGTCGATCATCTCGAGCGCCGCCGGGAGGATGCCCGCCGCGATAATGGCCGAGACGGCGTGGCTGGCGCTGTTGATGTCCTCGAAGTGGGCGAGCAAGGTCTCGACCGCCGCCGGGCGGGGCACGAGCCGGACCTCGATCTCGGTACAGACCCCCAGGGTGCCCTCGGAGCCGACGAACAACCCGACGAGATCGTAGTCGGGACCATCGGGCCCGGTCAGCTCGAGGAGTGCACCGTCGGGCGCCACGACCGACAGGCCGAGGATGTGGTTGGTGGTCACTCCGTACTTGAGGCAGTGGGGCCCGCCGGCGTTCTCGGCCACGTTCCCCCCGATGGTGCACGCCGTCTGGCTGGACGGGTCGGGCGCGTACATCAGTCCGTGACGCGCGGCCGCCTCGTTGAGGTGCGTGTTGATCACCCCGGGCTGGACCCGCGCGCGTCGGTTCTCGGCATCGACCCAGAGTATGCGGTTCAACCGGGACAGCTGAAGCACGACTTTCCCATCGGCGAGGGCGCCGCCGGAGAGGCCGGTGCCGGCGCCCCGGGGCACGAAAGGGAACTTCGCCTTGTAGAGGGTCGAGACGATCCTCTGCAGTTGCGCGGTGTCGTGAACGAAGACGACGGCGGCGGGCGTCGCGCGGTGCGCGGTCAGCCCATCGGACTCGAAGGCGATGAGCTGGCCGGGCTCGGTCAGGACGTTGCCGCGGCCGGCGATCGAGCGTAGCTCTTTCAGCAGAGTCGAGGAAAACGACGGGCTCGCCATGGTCAGGTGAGGATACCGTGGCGAACCCGGTAGCCGCAAGCTGCGGCGGCGTCAGAAAGACTTGGGGGCCCTATCTCTCCTCGGGCAGGAACTCGCTGATCAGCCAGAGCTCGGGCTCGTCACCGCTCGTCGTCATGAACGTGATCTTCGAGCCGTCCGGCGACCAACCAAACTCGCTGAGATGGAAGTCCTCGGGGAGCCCGGTCTGGAGCTCGGCCGTCTCACCCGTGGCCAGGGTCGTGATCCAGATCTTACCCCCGGCGTTGTGACCGAACCTCGAACCGTCAGGTGAATAAGCCAGCTGACTGTGGCGACCGTGCCGTACCTCAGCGACCAACACTTCAGGCGATCCGCCTTCGACCGGTATCGTCTTGATGGCGCCGCTCGAGAAGTAGGCGATCCTCGCGCCGTCCGGGGTGAAGGAGATGGCGCCGAAGTCGACGCTGTCGGCCTCGGAAGTGACCCGCCGTGGATCGCCGCCTTCCGCGGGTATCACGTAGATCGCGATGAAGGCCTCACCCGCGGACTCCTTGTGCCAATCCAAGAACGCTACCGAACGCCCGTCCGGCGACCAGCAGGCGTGTGATTCGTAGGTCTCGTCATTGGTGAGCCGTCTCGCGCGGCTTTCGTCCAACCCGATCACCCAGAGGTCTCGCTTATCACCCAAGCCGTACGGCGCCTCACGACCGCTGACGATGAGCGTCTGGCCGTCCGGCGAGATGTTGTGGCCACCGCCCGGCACACCTGTCATGAGTGCTTTCTGAGGCCACGGCAGCTCCGTGACATCACCCCCGGCAGCGGGCACGTGCGCTATTCTGACCGGGGGGTCTTCATCCGGTCGCACCCATCGCAGGAAGATGCGCTCGCCGTCGGGGGACCATCTCGGATAGTACGGCACACCCTCGGGAGTCACCTGCACCGCCCTTCCTCCGGAGGACGGGACGGTGTAGACAGCGCTACGATACGGAGAACGAATGAAGACCCCCAGCTCGCCTTCCGGCGTCCAACCCGCCACCATGCCCAGGCTCATCCCGGGAAGCGCGATCTCGGTGGGCTCTCCAGCGCTCGACAGGTCGGGCGAGAGCGGGAAGATCGATATCTCCTTGGCCCCTAGGTCAGTACGACCCTGGGCAGCGATGAACCTACCATCGGGCGACCAGACAGGACCCGCCATGCGGCCGTCGACGGCGGCGAGCTTCACAGACGAGCCGCCCGAGGAATCCACGACCCACAGTTCGCTGTGGTAGCGCGGCACCTGAACGTTACCCGACGGTTCCTCTTTCCTCTGATGCGTCACATACGAGACGAACTCGCCGTCCGGCGAGAAGGCGGGGTACATGCCCAGGTGGGACGAGATCTGTCGGGGCTCGCCGCCACGCGTGGGGATCACGAAGACCTTGAGCTCAGAGAAGCCTGCCTCCTCTGCGGGTGTGCCCAACTCCTGAGCCGAGAAGGCCAGGTACTCACCGTCTGGCGACAGGCTGAGGCGACCGGAGAAGTACCCGACTCCGCGTGCTGGCAGTCGGAGCATGCGTGGCTCGCCGCCAGCCGCAGGTACTAGCCAGACATCGTCACCATTCAAGCCCCCACCATTGACCGCGATCCACTCGCCGTCCGCCGACCAGTCGAGCAGGTTCATCAAGTTCCAGGCCCCTGGCACCTCGGCTAGGCGAACCGGCTCGCCGGCAATATCGGCGCTGATGTTTCCCTGCAGTGGAACGACCCACACGGCGTCATCGGATGTGAAGGCCAACTTTTTCCCATCGGGTGACAGAACGCCGTTTTGCGGTTCGCTGGCAATCTCGATCTTTCGGAACGTGGGCTGCCGGTTGAGCTCGGCCAGTTCACGCTCCAGGCTGTTCAACCGCTCCCGCGCCACAGCGACTTCATCGGTGTGGTCCGGGTAGTCCGCGATCACGCGCCGATAAGCCTGCTGCGCTTCGGTGAGGCCCAGCTTCTCGAAGCAGAGCCCGATGTGCAGCTGCGCTTTGGCCGCAACCGAGCGGTTGTCCCGGAAGGCCGCGAGGATTTGCTCATAGCCGTCGATGGCGCCTTCCAGGTTGCCCTGGACTTCTTCCTGATAGAGCGCGGCCTGATAGACCTCTTCGGCGGTCTGCTGCGCATGCGCCGTGGACCCGCCGCCAAGAGCGCCGATGAGAAAGGTGGCGAGTGCAATTCGTTGTGCCCTCATGGCTCAACTCCTTATCGGTCTTCACTCGTCGGTAGGAAGTCGCTGATCAGCCAGAACTCGCCATCGCCGCCGATCGAACCGACGAACGCGATCTTCTCTCCGTCCGGCGACCAGCTGAAGGTGCTGAGTCTGGCGCCTTCCGGCAGTCCCGTGCGGAGCTCTTCCGGCGGACCACCGCCGATGGAGGCGATCCAGATCTTCCCGGCGCCGCTGTAGGCGACCCTGGCACCGTCCGGGGACCATGCCAGGTCACTGTGCATTCGCGACTGTACCTCTGTAGTCAGTACCTCCGCCCGTCCTCCGTCGAGCGGTATCGCTTTGATCTGACCGTTAGAGAAGAACGCGATGCGCTCACCGTCGGGCGAAAAGGTGATCCCGCCACGACTGACACTGTCCGATTCAGAGGAGACTCGTCTAATTTCGCCGCCTTCCGCGGGAACCATGAAGATGGCCCTGAAGCCTTCGTCTTCAGACTTCTCAATGCGATCTGTAAACGCGATCCACTCACCGTCGGGAGACCAACACGGATAGCCCTCAAACGAGGCATCGGTCGTTAGCCGGGTCGGGGTTCCACCGTCGAGCGGAATCGCCCAAATATCGACACCCTCCTCGGGGTCGTATGGCTTCTGATAGGCAGCGATGACTATTCGCTTGCCATCCGGTGAGACGTTCAGACCGCCGCCCGGTATTGTGGACACGAGCTCCCGTTCAGAGCGCACCGGGACATCCCTGAGGTCGCCTCCGGAGGCGGGAACGTACTGCACAAAGACTCTCGAGGGGTCAGGTTGATAACCGCGAAGATAGATGCGCTCACCGTCGGGCGACCATCTCGGGTAGTAGGGGTCACCTCCCTCAGCCATCACCTGGACGGCCTTGCCACCCGAAGCGGGTACTGTGTAGATGGCTTCATGCATCTCCGAATCGATGAAGACTCCGAGTTTGCCGTCCGGCGTCCAACCCGACACCATCTCCCAGCTCTCGCGTGGGAGTGCGATCTTCGTGGGCTCTCCCGCGCTGGATGCGTCGGGTGAGAGCGGGAACACCCAGACCGCCTGGCTGAAATTGCTGTTCCCTGGTTCGTGGTGCGCGGCGATGTACCGGCCGTCGGGCGACCAGACGGGGCCGCGCAGCTGACCGTCGACGGTGGCGAGCCGCCTCGGATTCGACCCGGTGGAGGAGGCGACCCAGAGATCGCCGTCAAAGCGCGTACGTTCGGTATTCTCCTCCCAATCATCCCGCTCACGAGCACCCACGTAGGCGATGAGTTTGCCATCTGGCGAGAAGGATGGCATCCGTGCACTGCCGGAGGAGATCTGAGTCGGCGCCCCCCCGCCCACAGGGATAGAGTAGATGTACTTGTTTCGGCCAAACGGCGCTTCCGGTTGGCCAAGTTCGACCGCCGAGACCGCCACCTGCCCTCCATCCGGCGAAAGGCTGAGGCGATAGCTCCAAGCGTGGCTCCCTCGGTTCGGCACGTTGACCACGCGAGTGTCACCCCCTTTAACCGGAATGAGACTGACGGCGTCGTCGTCTTCCTCCTCGGATCCACCGTTGACCGCGATCCAGCCCCCGTTCGCCGACCAGGCCAGCAGGCTCCCATTGTCCCAGACTCCTGGCACTTCGGCAAGGCGAACGGGCTCGCCCGCGATATCCGGGTCGACCCTGCCGTGGAGAGGAACGACCCAGACGGCGCCCTCAGAGATGAAGGCCAACCGCTTGCCATCGGGCGACAGGACTCCGTTCTGCGGCTCGCTGGCGATCTCGATCTTCCTGAAGGTCGGTTGGCGATTGAGCGCTGCCAGCGCGCGCTCGATCCCGGCGAGCCTGTTCCGGGCCACTTCGACCTCATCCGTATGATCGGGGAAGTCGTCGATCACGCTTCGATACGCTTGCCGCGCCTCCTGCAGGCCCAGCTTCTCGTAGCAGAGTCCGATGTGCAGCTGCGCCTTGGCGCCGACGGCGCGGCTGCTCGGGAAATCCTCCAGGATCCGACGGTAGACTTCGATGGCGCGCTCCAAATCGCCCTGCACTTCCTCCTGGTAGAGGCCCGCCTGGTAGAGCTCCTCGGCGGTCTGCTGAGCGAATGCCGCGGGGACGGTGAGTAGGCCAAGGGCCAGGACGGCCGCACCGCTCCGGTAAGCCTTCATGATTCGCGCTCCTTCAATGGTTACCATTCGACTTGAGGAAGTCGCTGATCAGCCAGAACTCGGCCTCACCCCCGGTTCGGGCGACGAAGACGATTCTCTCGCCGTCCGGCGACAGGCTGAAGTCACCGAGCCACGTACCCTCCGGCAGACCCGTTCGCAGCTCTTCCGGCGCTCCCCCGTCAAGCGGTGTCATCCAGATCTTGCCATCGACGTCGTGCACGATCTTCGAGCCATCTGGGAACCATGCCAGCTGCCCATGCCTGTGGGACCTAACGTTGCTCACCAGCGCCTCGGGCTGTCCACCCTCGACGGGTATCGCCTCGATCGCATTGTCCGAGAAGAACGCGATCCGCTCGCCGCTCGGCGAGAAAGCGATGGCACCGGCGCCCACGCCGTCTGCTTCAGAGGTTATCTGTCTTATGTCTCCGCCGGCTGCAGGCAAGATGTAGATCGCCTCGAAACCCTCTTCCTCACCCGTTGCGTACCAGTCTTTGAACGCGACCCATCGTCCGTCGGGCGACCAGCACGGGTACCCTTCGTGCGATGCATCGTTGGTCAGCCGTGTTGGGCGTCCACCGTCCA
>JASFMO010000037.1:0-15299 GCA_050117535.1 Gemmatimonadales bacterium
ACGGATCTGGATTTGCAGAGTGTTTGCCGAATGCTCGACTATGCGGAGTACGGGGGTGCTCCCTTGTTGGGCATCGACGGCGTGACCGTGATCTGTCACGGCGATTCCCCCGGTCGAGCGTTCCGCCACGCCGTGCGCGTGGCGATCAAGTCGGTGGAGAGTGACATGGTAGAGCATTTAAGGCGCGAGCTCTCACAACCCATGAGTGTGAGGGCCTAGGCGTGGCCGGGGATACGATCCGTCTCGTCTCGACCGGGATGTGGGTACCGGAGAGGGTGCTCACGAACGCCGATCTCGAGCGAATGGTCGATACCACACACGACTGGATCGTCGAGCGGACCGGGATCCACGAGCGGCGTATCGCGGCCGATGACGTGGGCGTGGTCGACATGGGTTGCTATTCAGCGCAGAACGCCCTCGACGATGCCGGCCTCGGCCCCGACGACGTCGATGCGATAATCGTGTCGACGGCTACCCCTGACCGGCTACTGCCGGCGACGGCTTGCGATATCCAGGCGAGGCTGGGCGCGCACCGCGCCGTGGCATTCGATGTTTGGGGAGCTTGCAGCGGTTGGCTTTATGCGCTCAACGTGGCCAGAGGCCTCGTCCTTACCGGGCAGGTCGAGAATGCGCTCTGTATCGCGGCCGAGAAGATGAGCGCGATCACCGATTGGAGCGACCGGGCTACGTGCGTGCTATTCGGTGATGCCGCCGGCGCGGCGGTCGTACGACGCTCCGGTGAAGAAGGTCGTGGGATCATCGCTAGCTACATGCGGTCCGACGGCTCGCTGGCGGAGCTGCTTTGCCGGGCACCCGAAAACCCGAAGCTTGGGGTGGCCGAGATCGCAGCACGGAATGGGTACCTTCAGATGGCGGGGCGCGAGGTGTTCAAGAACGCGGTGCGCTCGATGTGCGAGGCGGTCGACGCCGTTCTCGACCAGGCGGGCGTGTCGAAGGGCGAAGTCGATCTCTTGGTACCGCACCAGGCCAACATCCGGATCATCGAAGCCACCGCCAAGTACGCCCGGGTCCCCATGGACCGCGTCTGGGTGAACGTCGATCGCTACGGCAACACATCGTCCGCGACCATTCCCGTGTCGCTGCACGAGGCTCGCATGGCGGGTCGTATCACGGATGGCTCGCTCGTGCTTGTCGTCACGTTCGGAGCCGGCCTGACCTGGGCCGGCAACCTAATCCGCTGGTAGGGTCGGGGTAGGCATGAGCGACCTGGCGGTGCTTTTCCCCGGGCAGGGAAGCCAGCACGTCGGTATGGGGGCCCAGCTGGCGCTCGCCTTCCCGGCCGCACGAGAGGCCTTCGCGCGCGCCGATGAGGCTTTGGGTTTCCCGTTGTCCCGGCTGTGTTGGGACGGGCCGGAAGAGGACCTCAAGCAAACGGAGAACGCTCAGCCAGCCATCCTCGTTCACAGCTTCGCCGTGTGGGCGGTGGTTGAAGGAGCGATCGCGGATCGGGTGAGCTATGCTGCCGGCCATTCGCTGGGCGAGTTCACGGCGTACGCGGCGGCGGGCTCGCTGGAGTTCGAGGATGCGGTCCGCCTCGTGCGACGTCGCGGCGAGCTGATGGCCGCCGCACGGGCCGGCGGCATGGCGGCGGTAGTCGGACTCGACCCGGCGGCCGTCGAGGCGATCTGTGCGACGGCGAGCGATGACAGCGGTGTGGTCGTGGCCGCGAACTACAACTCTCTCCAGCAGATCGTGATATCGGGAGACGTCGAGGCCGTCGCGCGGGCCAGCGAGTCTGCCAAGCAGGCGGGTGCGAAGATGGTGCGTCCGTTATCGGTGAGTGGGGCTTTCCATTCGCCTCTGATGGCGGATGCCGAAGCTGGTTTGCGGGAGGAGTTGGCTCGGATGGATTTTCGCGCTCCGCGGTTCCCGGTTGTCTGCAACGCTACGGCGGAGCCAGTGACCGACGCGGATAAGGCGCGGGCGACGCTCGTGCGACAACTGACGGCCCCGGTCCGCTGGACGGAAGGTATCCAGCGCATTTCTTCGTCGGGCATCGGGCGCTTCGTGGAACTGGGCCCAGGCAAGGTTCTGACCGGCTTGCTGAGGCGAATCGAGCCGGGGCTCGAGGGCGTGTCGGTCGCACTGCCGGACGACGTGGAGACACTAATGGGGGACAGCCGGTGATGCAGGAGTTGCAAGGCGAAGTCGCGCTCGTGACGGGTGCCTTTCGTGGCATCGGCCTCGCCAGCTCGCTCGAACTGGCAAGGGCCGGCGCACGCGTGGCCTTGGTGAATCGGGATGCGAGTCGCGCGGAAGAAGCCGCCGCGCAGATTCCGGACGGCAGGGGGCGGTCGTACATCTGCGACGTAACTGACGTCGACTGCGTCAGCGAGATGGTCGAGATTGTCGAGAAGGAGCTTGGCCCGGTATCGATCCTCGTCAACAACGCCGGCGTAACGCGTGACAAGCTGCTTTTGCGCATGGGCGACGACGACTGGGATCTCGTTTTGAATGTGAACCTGAAGGCGGCGTTCAATCTCACGAAGATCGTATCGCGTGGTATGCTCCGTCGTCGGGCGGGCGCGATCATCAATATTTCCAGCGTTGTCGGCGTCATGGGGAACGCGGGTCAGATCAACTATTCTGCGGCGAAGGCCGGACTGATCGGCCTGACGAAGTCTGCGGCTAAGGAGCTCGCGCCGCGGGGTGTCCGCGTGAATGCCGTAGCGCCCGGCTTCATCGAGACCCAGATGACGGCGGATCTCCCCGAGAGCGCGCGGGAGGCGTTGCTGGCGCGAATCCCGTTGGGCGATTTGGGGCAGCCCGAGGACATCGCGCCGGTCATCCGCTTCTTAGCCGGTCCGGGGGCCCGCTACATCACCGGTCAGGTGATTGTTGTGGACGGCGGTATGGTCATGTAATTTCGGTGGGATCTTTTCGTGGCAGACCTGTGATTCTCTAGGGAGAAAAGGCAAAGGAGACACCAATGGCAGACATCGAATCCCGGGTACGGGATATCATTGTGAACGAGCTGGGAGTCGAGCCGTCCAAGGTCACCCCCGAGGCTTCTTTCGTCGAAGACCTGGGCGCCGACTCGCTGGACACCGTCGAGCTCGTGATGGCCTTCGAGGAGGAGTTCGGGATAGAGATCCCGGACGAGGACGCCGAGAAGATGGAGACCGTTGGCGACGCGATGAAATACCTCGAGGCAAAGGAAGGGGCCTAGCAACCGGATGGCAGCTGTCCGACGAAGGGTCGTCATCACGGGTTGCGGGTTGATCACGGCCGTAGGCAACGACGTTTCCAGCAATTGGGAGGCTCTGCTGGCTGGCAAGAGCGGCGGAGCCACCATCACCCTCTTTGATCCGACCGACCAACCCGTTCGCTTCGCGGCCGAGGTCAAGGATTTCGACCCGACACAGTACCTCGATCGCAAAGAGGTGAGGCGGACCGACCGCTTCACGCACTTCGCGCTCGTCGCCACGGCACAGGCGTGGGAGGCGGCGGGTCTCAGCGCCAATCCACCGAACGTCGATCCTGAGCGGTTCGGTGTGATTACCGGTAGTGGCATCGGAGGGATCACCACGCTGGAACAGCAGCACCGCGTCTATCTGGACCGTGGCCCGGAGCGTGTGTCGCCGTTCTTCGTACCCATGTTTATTGCGGACATGGCGCCCGGGCTCATTTCGATGAAGTACCGGGCCAAGGGGCCGAACTACACCACCGTCTCGGCGTGTGCCTCCGGCGGGCACGCGATCGGTAACGCCTTCAAGTTGATCCAGCGCGGCGCGGCCGACATGATGGTCACGGGGGGCGCCGAGTCTTCGGTGACGCCGCTGACTATGGCGGGTTTCGCTTCGATGAAGGCGATATCGTTCCGGAACGAGGCGCCCGAGTTGGCCAGCCGGCCGTTCGATGCCAATCGGGACGGTTTTGTGCTGGGCGAGGGCTGCGGGATGTTGGTGCTCGAGGAGCTCGAATCAGCTAGGGCGCGCGGCGCGCCAATCGTAGCGGAACTGGTGGGATACGGGGTAACCGCCGATGCCCACCACATTACGGCGCCGGCACCGGAGGGTGAGGGCGCTCAGCGTGCGATGCGAATGGCGCTGGAAGACGCAGGCGCCGAGCCCTCGGAAGTCGACTATATCAACGCACATGGCACGTCGACGCCGCTGAACGACATTAGCGAGACGCAGGCGATCAAAGCCGTCTTCGCGGAGCATGCCTACGATCTCGTGGCCAGTTCTACCAAGTCGATGACCGGCCACACTCTGGGAGCGGCCGGCGGCGTAGAGACCGTCATCACCGCTCTGACGGCACGAGAAGGGAAGATCCCGCCGACGATCAACTTCAGCGATGCCGATCCCGAGTGTGATCTGAACTACGCACACAACCAAGTGGTCGAGAAGCCGGTCCGGCTCGCCCTCAGCAACTCGTTCGGCTTCGGTGGCCACAACGTTTGCCTGGCGATCAGGCGCTGGGACGACTAGCGCCGGGTCAGACCGATCTCGAACGTCGGGCGTGGGATATCGAAGTGGTTCGGTCACTTCGACGTCCGACGGCCGGCGTTCGTTGGCGTCTGGGCCGAAGTCTCGGCCCATCGTAGACTACGCCCAGAAAGTCGGTAGACCGTGTTGATTCATGTTGGCAGCGGGATGCCGGCGGTCGGTGAATCGGTGACGGTCGGCGCTGTGGCCACACCGGGGCGGGCGGGGAGCGAGTCGGCCGTGTTCGGGGCGTGGAGTAGGATTCGCCAGACAGCCGACAGGCACGCGAGACGGGAGAGCGCGGCATGCGAGTCGGAATAGGCTTCGATATACACCGTTTTGCGACCGGCCGGCGACTGGTGCTGGCCGGTGTGGAGTTCGAGGGGGAGGTGGGGCTGCAGGGGCATAGCGATGCCGATGTGCTGACTCATGCCGTGATCGACGCCCTGCTCGGGGCTGCGGGGCTCGGCGACATCGGCAGACATTTCCCCGATTCGGAAGAACGCTGGCGCGATGCGTCCTCGCTGACCATGCTGAGCGAAGTCCGGCGCATGCTCGAGGCGGAGAACTACCAGCCCGTCAACGTCGATGTGTCGGTCGTCGCCGAACGCCCGCGCCTCACTCCCAGGGTGGACGCGATGTCCCAGAAGCTTGCCGACGTGCTCGGGGTCGGGCCGCGCTTCATATCGATCAAGGCGACGACGGCAGAGGGGCTGGGGGCCCTGGGCCGCTCTGAGGGGATCGCCGCCTGGGCCGTGGCGTTGATCGATCGAGTCCAGCGGCCGGACCTGCCCTAGCGGGGAGAGGACGTGTTGGTCGGGGGGGACTTGTTACTCGGCGTCGTGGGCGCCGCCGCCGGTGCGTTTGTCGCGCTTCCCGAGCTGGAGGAGATACTCCGGCATCTGGCGACGGTCGCTCCCCATTGGGTGTACGGCGTCGTTGGTGCGGGCGTTGCGATCGAGAACTTCTTCCCGCCCATCCCTGCCGATACGTTCGTGCTACTCGGTGCCTTCCTATCGGCCCACGGTAGGGTGACAGGATTGGGTGTGTTCGCGGTCACGTGGGGCACGAACACCGTGGCCGCCTTGCTCGTCTACGGCCTGGCTCGCCGTTGGGGACGCTCGCTGCTGAACACGCGGACGGGGCGTTGGCTACTGAGACCCCGCCAGCTCGAGCGTCTGGCAGCGTTGTACCACGGCCACGGCAGCAAGATCATCTTCTTCAGCCGGTTCCTCCCAGCCTTCCGCGTCCTCGTGCCCGTGTTCGCCGGAATCAGCCACCTGGCCTTCTGGCGTACCGCCGTCCCCATAGCCATCGCGGGCGCGGTCTGGTATGGTCTTCTCGTTGTGGCCGGCGTGCTGGCGGGCCGCAATTGGCGGGCAATTGTCGGAGCGGTCGGCAACGTCAACACGGCGCTGTTGGTCGTCGCGGCTGTCCTCGCCTGTCTGCTAGGGATCCTGTGGTGGAAGACTCGGCATCACCCGCACGACCACGCCGGGGAGACAACGGAGCTGTAATGGAGGAGACCGCTCAGCGCTTTTACCTCGAGCGATTCGAGGATTACCTTCGCTTCGAGCGCGGCCTCTCTGCCAAGACCGCGGAGGCCTACGCGGCCGACCTCGCCCAGTTCGTAGCCTTCGCCGAGGAAGAAGGGCACGCGTCTCCGGCCCGGGTCGACGACGGAGTACTCAGACAGCACGTCTATCGGTTGAAAGCGGCGGGCCTCGCCGCCAGCTCGATCCGGCGCAAGATATCAGCGCTACGCGGCTATTTCGGGTTCTTGCAGGCCGAGGGGCTGATTGACGCCGACCCCAGCGAGCTGCTCGAGGGCCCGGTTACCGGTCGACGGCTGCCGGACGTACTGACCCCGGCCGAGGTCGAGACCTTACTCGTCGCCCCCGGCGTCGACGATCCGCTAACCGTGCGGGATTGGGCGATGCTCGAGTTGATGTACGCCACCGGCGTGAGGATCTCTGAGGTCGTCACCCTCAGTCTGCGCGACGTGGACATGGCAGAAGGGCTGGTCCGAGTTCGCGGGAAAGGGTCGAAGGAAAGAATCGTTCCCTTTGGCCGGGCGGCGGGTGAGGCCCTCGAGGTGTACTTGCACGAGTCGCGTCCGCATCTGGTGCGGGCCACGGGGCGCGAGTCGAAAGGTGCCGTCTTCCTTGGCCGGCGGGGTCGTCCGCTCAGCCGCAAGGCGGCCTGGCAGATCGTCCGCCGACGTGTCGCCCAAGCGGGCGTGCAGAAGCGGGTGACACCGCACACTCTGCGGCATACGTTTGCGACACATCTCTTGCAGGGAGGGGCTGATATCGCGGCTGTGCAGGAGATGCTGGGTCACGCGGATATCTCGACGACGCAAATCTACACGCACCTGGAGCGAAGCTATTTGAGTGAGGTGCACCGCCGCTATCACCCGAGGGCGTAGTCGGGCAGCGTAGAATATCTTATGATACTGCTGCTAGATAACTACGATAGTTTCACATGGAATCTAGCACAGGCGGTCGGCGCCCTGGGCGTAGAGGTTCACGTCGTTCGTAACGACGCGGTGACGCCGTCCGAGGTCGAGGCCCTGCGCCCGGAGGTACTGATCCTGTCGCCGGGCCCGAAAACACCGGCCGAGGCCGGTATTTCGGTGGAACTCGTGAAGCGCTTGTCAGGGGCAATCCCGATACTCGGCGTCTGCTTGGGGCACCAAGCGATCGCCTCCGCCTTCGGCGGACAGGTTGTCCGCGCGCCGCGAGTCATGCATGGCAAAGTGTCGGAAGTCCACCATGCTGGGACCGGATTGTTTGAGGGCATCCCGTCACCCTTCGAGGCAACGCGTTACCACTCGTTGGTCGTGCAACAAGAGAGTCTACCGGGGGAGCTAGAGGTCGTGGCGTGGACCGACGAGAGCGATGACAGCGTGGTGCAGGGTATTCGCCATCGCGAGCACGAGACCTGGGGTGTTCAGTTTCATCCCGAGTCAGTCTGCACCGAGGTCGGGCCGCGGATCCTTTACAACATGCTGGCGAGGGCCCAATGCGTATAGTCGGGCGATGGTGGCTATCGGTGGCGGTGGTCCTGGCGGGATTGTGCCTCGCCGGGCTCAGCCCGGAGGCGAGCGCGCAAGAGGTCGTCTTTCAGGGGAGGGGGCGGGGCCTGCCGCGGGCCGATGATGCCCTGCGACGGGTCTTGCAGCGCGGCAACTATCGATTGCTCGACCGCGATACGCTGATCGGCGCCGATGACATCATCCGTTCGGACGTCCTCGTGATCGGGGCGGCGGTTCGGCTGGAAGGCAGGATCGAAGGCGACTTGATCGGCGTGCAAAGCGATGTCTTCGCCCGGCCGGGTGCGCGGCTTGAGGGCACGGTCGCGATCTTAGGCGGTGGCTTCTACGGCTCGTCGCTGGCAGAGCTCGACGCTCCGCCGATCGACGCGGCGGTCTATGCCTACACGGTGCGGCGTCGAGATGACGGGGTCTACGTCATCACGGCGCCGGGGTCGAAGGCCAGGGTCGTCCTTCCCGGACTCTACGGCTTTCTGTTGCCGACGTACGATCGGGTAAACGCGCTGACGATCGCGTGGGGGATCGATTTCGAGCGGGGCGCCTCGCGCTGGCTTCCCGATGCGAGGGCGCGGGCGCGTTACCGGAGTGTACGGACGGACCTCGACGGCGACATCGAGCTACGTTGGCCTATTGCCCGTCACGCCGTGGCTTTGCGCGGCGGGTTGACGGTGAGGACGAACGACAGCTGGATCAATGGCGATCTGGAGAACTCGCTCTACGCCATCATCGGGGGCATCGACACACGCAACTACTACGAGGCGAGCTTTGCCGAGGCGGCGCTCGATCTGGAATTCGGCTCGCAGACCCTGTGGCGAACGGGTGTGACGGCGGGTTGGGAGCGGGCGGAATCGCTAGCCAACCGAGACCCATTCTCGATCTTCACGGTTCGGGATGGGTTCCAGGCCAATGCCCCGGTGCGAGAGGCGGACGCCCTCAGTGCGAAGCTATCCGCGGGCCTCGAGACGTGGATCGCCGGGGAGGCGGCGCTGAAGCTGGATGTCGAGGCGGAGCGGGCCGATGCCGATTTGGGTGGCGACCTCACGTTCACCGTGCTGGGAGGCTCTCTGGGGGCGGATATCCCGACGATCGGGGCCCAGAGTCTGATCATCCGGGCTCGTGGCCAGATTCCGGGCTCGGAGGGTGCACCGGGTCAACGGTGGCGAGCCCTTGGCGGTTGGGGATCGCTGCCCACGCTCCGGCCCGTCGAGCGTCAAGGCGACACGATGTGGTGGGCGGCGGCGACCTACCGGCTACCGCTGAGACCGGAGGCCGGGCTCTTCGGTCGCGTTGACGTCTGGGTTCAGTACGCGGCGGGCAATGCCTGGATCGATAACGAAGAGAGGCCGCCAGCTGTGCACAATCTGGGTCTGGGAGCGACCCTCGGCCCGTTGGCGGGGGCCATCTATGCCGACCCGAGCGACGACTTCCGCAGCGTATTCGCGCTGGGAATCGATACCGACCGTTAAGCCCCTCCACGCCCCTAATAGCCCGTTTTGACAAGGATTTACTGGCCTATTATGTTTGTTGGCGTGAAAATTGCTACGCGGAGCCCGGACTTTGATCGTTGACGCCGACCTCAAGAGCGGCGTGCTGGGGGTCATACCGGCACGAATCGGCTCCACCAGATTGCCGCGCAAACCGCTGTTGCCCATCGCCGGACGCCCGCTGATCGAGTGGGTGTGGCGCCGGGCAAGTGCCGTCGATGGGTTCGACCAGCTGGTTGTGGCCGCCGACGACTCGGAAATCGTGGACGCGGTCGAGGGGTTCGGAGGTCAGGCCGTCCTGACGCGGCGCGACCATACGTCTGGGACCGACCGTGTTGCCGAGGTCGTCGAGCGCGAGGACTTCGCTCGCTTTGACACGATCGTCAACCTGCAGGGAGATGAGCCTTTCCTGCCGCCCAGCGCGGCCCGCGCTGTGGTCCAGGGCGTGCAATCCGGCTGGGATATCGGCACAGCCGCGGTTCCGATCTATAACACCGAGGAGTGGGAAGACCCCTCCGTGGTGAAGGTGGTGCGGGATGACCGCGGCGGGGCGCTGTACTTCAGCCGCGCGCCAATTCCGTACGATGGAACCGGCAGCAGCGCTGAGGAGCTGCGGTTACTGCGGCATGTGGGGATTTATGCTTTTACGCGCGCCTCGTTGCAGCGAGCGACCGCGCTACCCCGACATCCGTTGGAAGAGCGAGAAGGTCTGGAACAGCTGCGTTGGCTGGCGGCGGGGTTGCGCATAGGAGTGGCCGTGGTCGACGGAGGCGGCCCTGGGATCGACACGGAGGAGGATCTGGTGCGAGCTGAGCAACTGTTGGGGGGGAGGGAAGTAACCACATGACAGAGCGATCTGGGCCCGCCAAGATGATCTTCGTAACCGGCGGCGTAGTCTCCTCACTTGGAAAGGGGATCGCCGCCGCGTCGATTGGCAGGCTGCTGGTCGAGCGGGGTCTAGCCGTTACGATCCAGAAGTTCGACCCGTATATCAACGTGGATCCCGGTACCTTGTCGCCGTTCCAGCACGGCGAGGTCTACGTCACGGATGATGGGGCAGAGACGGACCTGGATCTGGGGCACTACGAGCGTTTCATCGAAGAGTCCCTCTCGCAAGCGAACAACGTGACCACAGGCCGTGTCTATCAGAATGTGATCACAAAGGAGCGGCGTGGTGAGTACTTGGGCTCGACCGTTCAGGTGATTCCCCATATCACGGACGAGATCAAGGCGATGATCAGGCGGCTGACGCCGAACCACGACGTTGTGATCACGGAAATCGGCGGGACCGTTGGTGACATCGAGTCGCTCCCATTCCTCGAGGCCATTCGGCAGCTGCGCAGCGACGTCGGTCGCGAGCATACGCTCTTCGTTCACTTGACGCTGGTTCCGTACATGTCCGCCGCCGGCGAGCTGAAGACCAAGCCGACGCAGCACTCGGTGCGGGAGCTGATGGAGATCGGGATCATGCCCGACATCTTGATCTGCCGGACCGAGCACGAGCTGACCGAGGAGCTGCGACGCAAGATCGCGCTGTTCTGCAATGTGAAGACGGAGGCCGTTATCGAGGCCCGTGATACCGAGACCATCTACGAGGTGCCACTCATCTTCCACCGGCAGGGGCTCGACCAACTGGTCGTGGAAAAACTCGCACTCGATGTCCCGGCGCCCGATCTCGCGCCATGGCGAGCCCTGGTCGAGCGCGTCAAGAACCCGAAGAACGGAGTTGTCCGTGTTGCGGTCGTTGGCAAGTACACCGATCTGGTGGACTCGTACAAGTCGATCAATGAGGCACTCGTGCACGGCGGAATAGGCAACGACGTCCGGGTCGACATCGGCTGGCTGTCCTCTGAGGACTTCACCGGACCTGGGGATGCGAACCAACTGGCAGAGTACGATGCTCTACTCGTACCGGGTGGCTTTGGCGTTCGAGGGGTTGAGGGGATGGTGCGTGCCGCTCAGTGGGCGCGCGAGAATGATCTGCCGTTCTTCGGGATTTGCCTGGGTCTCCAGTCCGCGATCATCGAATTCGCGCGCAACGTCTGCGACATGGAAGACTCGCACTCGCGCGAGTTCTCGCCGGAGTGCGCGGAGCCGGTCGTTTCTCTAATGGACTCGCAGCGCCAAGTCACGGATATGGGCGGAACGATGCGCCTGGGGGCCTATCCCTGCCGGCTCGCTCCCGACTCGAAGTCGGCCGCGGTCTACGGTCAAAACGAGATCAGCGAGCGGCACCGACACAGGTACGAAGTCAACAACGAGTACCGCGGCGTTTTGTCCGAGCACGGCTTGATGATGGCGGGCCTGTCACCGGACGGCATGTTGGTGGAGGTGATCGAACTCCCAAGTCACCCGTGGTATGTGGCCACCCAGTTTCATCCTGAGCTGAAGTCACGCCCCGGCCATCCACACCCGCTATTCGCTTCGTTCATCGAGGCGGCGCTTCGGCGTCGCGATGGGAAGCGCTCCACGCACGTGCAGACGGCCAGCGTCGGTGACTGACGGGGTAAGCCTATGCGCGATGCGGAATCGCTCTTCAAGCTTGGAGGTGGCTTCTTTCTTATCGCCGGACCCTGCGTACTTGAGGACGAGCGTACGAACTTGTCGGTGGCCGAGGAGGTCGCCAGGGTCGGCGATCTCTTTTCCACACCGGTCATCTTCAAGGCCTCGTTCGACAAAGCGAACCGCAGCAGCCTGAGCTCGCCGCGGGGACCGGGACTCGATGACGGTCTGCGGCTGCTGGAACGGGTGAAGTCGCAGACCGGCGTCATGGTCACAACGGACATCCACCTTCCCGAGCAAGCGGCGACAGCGTCCCCAGTGGTGGACGTGTTGCAGATCCCGGCTTTCCTCTGCCGGCAGACGGATCTGGTCGTCGCGGCCGGCCGGACAGGCCGGCCGACGAACCTGAAGAAGGGCCAGTGGATGGCCCCTCAGGACATGGCCAACCAGGTCCAGAAGGCCCGCGAGGGCGGTGCCGCTGGGGTCGCGGTAACCGAGCGAGGAACCGCCTTCGGGTATCACAACCTCGTCGTCGATATGCGCAGTTTTTCGGTCATCCGGGAGACCTGCGGTTGTCCGGCGGTCTTCGACGCCAGCCACTCGGTCCAGTTGCCTGGCGCGGCCGGAGACAAGAGCGGCGGCGAACCGCGCCACATCAAAGCCTTGGCGGCGGCGGCCGTGGCGGCGGGAGCCGATGCCGTGTTCGTCGAGGTGCACCCGGAGCCGTCACGTGCCCGGTCGGACGCGGCGAGCATGTTGAGGTTGAACGAACTGGAAGGCCTGGTGCGTTGCGTGCTGGCCGTGCGCGAGGCGGCGCATGTCTGAGGGTGTAGCGATCCCGGGTGACATCGCACGCGCCGTGAAGCTTGTGATTCTGGACGTGGACGGGGTCATGACTGACGGCGGGATCTATTTGGGCGCCTCGGCTTCGGGTGAGACGTTCGAGTTGAAGCGGTTCGAGATCACGGATGGCCTGGGCGTTCTGTTGCTACAGCGATCCGGCATCGAGGTCGCCATCGTGACGGGCCGCAGCTCCGAGGTCGTCGCCATGCGGGCCCGTGAACTCAGAATCGAGGAGGTCCACCAGGACCCGCGCGCGCGAAAACTGCCAGTGGTGCGCGAGATGCTCGAGCGAAGAGGATACGGTTGGGAGAACGCAGCATTCCTATCGGACGATCTGGCCGACGTGCCGGTCCTGCGACGCGCGGGTCTGCCGGTGGCGGTCGCCAATGCGGTCCCCGAGGTCCAAGCCATCGCCCGCTGGCACACGTCGCGGTCGGGGGGGAACGGTGCGATTCGCGAGTTCTCAGAAGCGCTACTCAAGGCCCGTGGCGAGTGGGACGCGGCGCTCGCCGGTTACTTGCGCGAGCGTGAGGATGGGCATGAACCGGCATGATGTGATCGAGGCGGCTCGACGCGTCGTACGTCTGGAGGGCGACGCTGTGCTGAAGCTCGAGGCTCGGATCGACGATCGATTCGCGCGCGCCGTCGAGATACTGGCGGAGTTGAAGGGCCGCGCGATCGTCACCGGCGTCGGCAAGTCGGGAATCGTGGCGCGCAAGATTGCCTCCACGCTGACGTCGACTGGGACGCCGGCGTTCTTCCTGCACCCGGTCGAAGGTGTGCACGGCGATGTCGGGATGGTACGGCGCGATGATCTCCTGATCGTGATCTCTAAGAGCGGGGAGTCGGACGAACTTTATGAACTGCTGCGCGTGGTCAAGCGGCTGGGAATACCGATTGTCTGCCTGACGGGTAATGGCCAATCGACCCTGGCCGAGCAGTCGGACGTGGCGCTCGACGTGGCCGTGGCGGAGGAAGCTTGCCCGCACGACTTGGCACCGACCGCCAGTACGACGGCCGCTCTGGCCATGGGCGATGCGTTGGCCGTGGCGACGCTGATGTACAAGGGTTTTACGCCCGACGATTTCGCCATGCTGCATCCGGGAGGGGCACTGGGTCGCCGGCTGCTTCGCGTGGCGGATGTCATGCTGACGGAACGCGACAAGGTGCCCGCTTTGCGCCCAGAGGCGACCTTGCGAGAAGCGATGCTGGAGATAGCGCACAAGCGCGGGACCGTGGCGGTCGTCGACGCGGAGCGGCGCGTTGTCGGCGTGATCACGGCCGGTGACCTGACTCGTTTTGCGGACGACCACGAGGACTTTTTTCAGCGAAGCGTGCGAGAGGCAATGAATGTCGGGCCCAAGACCGTCACACCGGATACTCTGGCTGCCGAGGCCTTCGGCATCATGGAGAAGCACGGCATCATGGCGCTTCCGGTGCGGGACGAGGACAACCGTCTGAGGGGCATCGTGCATCTGCATGACCTTATGCGGGCCCGGGTGGTATGAAGAGATATGAATAGGCAAGAAATGCGGGTTTGGCTGATCATGGTTCTCGGAGTCGGACTGGTCGCGTGCGGCGAGACCGGTGATCCCCCGCTGGTGGCGGAAGACGTCCTGCAGCTGAACGAAGAGGCGAACCAGGTCTGCATCGGTGGCTGTGTCCATTGGGTGACGTCCGAGGGCGTCCGCCGCGCGCGGGTGGAGGCGGACACAGCCTTCTTCATTGAAGACAGGGCGCTGATCGACCTTCGGACAATGAATGTAGTCTTCTTCGATGCGGCAGGCGATACGACGTCCATTCTTACTTCGCTTGAGGGTACGTACGACTGGAATACCCAGGACATGGAGGCGAAGCGCGACGTCGTGGTTGTCAATCCGAAGGATGGCCGCCGCGTTGAGACCTCGGTTCTCTACTACAACCGCGCCGAGGACCGGATCTGGGGCGATCAGCCGACCAAGATATATGAACCGGATGGAACCGTGGTGGAAGGAACGGCGTTCGAGACGAATTCGCGTATGGACCGGGTCGACCTCACAGCTCCGCGCATGGTGAGGCCGGGCACGCAACCGGGGCGCGAGCGGTGAGATGAAATCTCGTCTCTGGCCCGGTGCCCTCGCTGCCGCGCTTGCTGTCTCCTCGCTGCAGGCACAGCAACAGGCGACCTGCGACCTGGAGGTGCAGGCCGTGAACCCGGGCGCCATCCTGCACCGCGTTCCGCTCGCGGAAGGCGGCTATCGCTCCGATGTCGGCGGTGGCGTCGAATACACGTGCGGGACGAAGTGGCTGCGCGCCGATAGCGTGACCTGGTACGAACAGCGTGGTGTGGTCTACTTGTTTGATGACGTGCAGTACCGGGACGAGGGTCGCTCGGTCAATGCGGAACGGGCCACCTACTACCAGTTGGAGGATTGGGTCAGGGCTGAGGGCAATGTCGAGGTCACCGATCAGGGGGGCCGCTCGCGCCTCACCGCCCCCGCCCTCGACTACTATCCGCCGAACTCGAGCCGGGAGACCGAGCGTATTGTGGCCCACTATCGCCCGCACCTCACGTTTCGCGCCGACAGCGCTGGAGGCAGCGCGGAACCATTCGAGGTCGATGCGGAGCGGATGCACATCTACGGCGATTCGATGATCGCGGGCTGGGGCGAAGTCGTCGCCGTGCGCGGAGAGCTGGTCGCCTTCGCGGATTCGATGGATCTAAACCTGGCTCGCGGCGAATTATGGCTGTTGGGCGAGGCACCCGCGGTGGAGGCGAACGCGACGCTTCTGGAGGGGGATTCGATTCTGGTGCTGATGGCCGGGAATCAGGTGCGCGAGATCCAGTCCTGGCCAAACGCGTCGGCCAGGGGTGAGGAACTCCAGCTCGAGGCGCCGATGCTCCGTCTGCTGATCGAAGACAACGAGATCGCTCGCGCCGTAGCGTCGGCCGGCGATTCGGCACGGACCGGTGCGATTCGCGGC
>JASFMO010000038.1:0-15266 GCA_050117535.1 Gemmatimonadales bacterium
AGAGCGTCGGGAGACCCGTTCAGGCCACCGTCGACCGACTCTCCGCCGAACGGCGCCAGCAACGCTTCGCGCGCCAGCGCCACCGCTTTCTCTATCTCCTCGGTCGGCTCGTCTCCCAGAGTTTCCTTCAGTAGCTTCCTATAGGTCTCGTAAGCCTGAAGCGCCTCGACATCCTGGCCCAGTGCCCGAAGTGTGCGGATAAGCAGGGCCTGCGCGGCATCATTGAGTGGGTTCGCGGCGGCATAGCGTCTTGCGGCTCTGACGGCGCTTTTCGGATCATCCTCTCGGAGGGCGTCGGCGACAAAGCGGGAGGAGGCAACCTCCAGCCCCACACGGATTCGTCCGTTCTGTGCATCAACCCAGTGAGCCAGCTCGCCTTCGATCTTCCGGTCGTAGGTTGCGAGGAAGGAACCTCTGCACAGATCCAGGACTTCTTCGTAGTCCGCCCGCCCCATGGCACGGTCGAACTCAAAGAGGTCCACCGCAAGCAGACCGGCGTCCAGCGTGAGCGTGGAGTCGTCGGTGGTGATCAGTTCCACGCCGGCCCGCTTCGAAAGCTGGAATAGTGCTTGTCGCAGTGATCGCCGTGCTCGGCTGTGTGGAGCGCCGGGCCAGAGCAACTCCGCCATATAGTCGCGGCTTGCAGTCCCACCAGGCATCGTTGCCAGCACGGCCAGCAGCGCCAGGGGCTTCGAGTTCGCCAGTACCTCAGCGCCATCCGGACCCGACGCGTGCAACGAGAGACGACCCAGTGTCTTCAGGTAGAACGAACGAGGCATCGCCCGAGGACGTCAGCGTTCCATCAGCCTTCCAACGGTCCTGCGCGCCGCATGCAAATCTAGGCGGCGGTTGTTTTCACATGAAGCGTATGCGTGAGACGCGTGCAGGATTCATTCCCCGGGGAACCTTCTGGCTGGGCTCGGTGAGGCAGGCGCGCGGCGGTCGGGCCGGCACACCGAGGCCGCCGGTCAAAGAAAGCGCCCCACCCGCCCCAGATGTGTGGCGCGGGCGCGGCACTTGCCAGTCAACCGATGTGAAACTGCTTCACCATTCCGTGCTGCGCCCCGGAGGAAGCGGCGAGCCTCATGACCGACCTAATCTCGAGCCTCGCCGCCCCCTGACAGCCGTGCGACTGGGAAACCCCGCGGCGGTCGTGTTGCCCTCCGATCCGAGATCGGATGCTACTTCGAAGTCCCCTGTAGATCGGCAGGGCTCGCCCCGGCAAGCACCTCACGCTCCGCACGCTCGAGGCTTGCCGCTAGACCCTCCGCGGCTTCAGCCAGCCGATCCGATCGCAGGCGCTCTCCGCGTAGCCACTGCCCCTGGATCGACCGCTCCTCTCCGAGGCTCCCGGCCACCGGCGGGCCCTGTGCTTCGAGTTCGGCGCGCAGGTAGCGCTCCGTGTCCTCATCCGGGACACGGTTGAGGACCGACAGGACCCCCCTAACCCGCGCCTCGCGAAACAGTCGCACAGCCAACTCGACCACATCGGGGTGCTCGAGGTGTCGCGTGGACGGTGGCACCCCACTGCGAATCTCCTTCACCAACCGGTTGAGGTGGATGGCCATTTGAACCGCCGCCGTCGTCGGATCGACGACCGCAAGGGCCCAGTCAAGCGAGGTGATCGCCCCGCGCGCCGAGTCCTCGAAACCCGCCTTGTAGTCCAACAGCATCACTTCATCGGACCCGACGTCCAACGCCCGGAAGTCCCTCGCGATCTTCGCGACTGGACCGTCGCAGCCGGCGCCGGGACCCAGATCGCCCAACTTGCCAGCGACCAACAGCCAAATCCCCTCCGGGTTGCGTGCTACGTAGCCGGTCGCGAGCTCGCCGAGCGCTACCGAAGCGCCTTCTAAGAGAGTTGGGTCATCGACCGGACAGGTCACACGCCCCCCACTGAAAACCATTCCGCCGAAATAGTCGAGTAGCGGAATCGGTTCACGCTCCACACCGAGCGCTTTCGAGATACCAACGTTCGTGGAATCCGCATCGAGAACCAAGACCGAGTACCCGAGCCTCTGCAGCGATTCGGCGAGAAGAACCGTCACTGTGCTTTTCCCAGCGCCACCCTTGCCGAATACACCGATCCTCAGCCCGGAAAGCGGTCGCTCCTGCATCGTTATCTCCTTCCTCCGCAGCACCGCGCGCGCGGAGTTACTCATCCTCGTGATGGTGCCGGTGATGCCGCCCGTGCCCCTGGCCACCATGGCAGGCAGACTCGGCGGTCATACGCCCCAAGCGGCCGGCTCGGAACGCCTCCAGCGCCGTCGATGCCTCCCCCTCCTCGGCGACGTAGACCGGGAGACCCAGGGTCCGCATACGGCTGAAGGCACGCCGGCCTAAGCCGCGAACCACAACCGCCTCAACGCCATATCCCCGCAGCGCGTCCGCCGACACACAGGCTCCCGGCTCGTGTTCTGAATGCAGGTTCCCAATCACCTGTACCTCGCCGGTCTCACTCTCCACCAACGTGAAGTAAGGCGCGCTCCCGAAATGTGACGATAGCCGTCCCGCCAACCCGCGATCGTCATCCGTCGGTATGCACAGTCTCATCACTGTCTCCTTTCTCGATCACCAGAGCGGACGAGTCGAGCAGGGCCTGCACTACTTTCGCTCGCCCCGATTTCAACAATCGCTGGACAGTCCCGCGCGAGATGCCCATCCGCTCACCCGCCACTTCTTGGTCGTACCCTTCTACGTCGCAAAGCCGCATGGCCTCCAGTTCATCCAGACCCAACCGCAGCGTTTCGAGCTCCGACATGGGGATGCTACGCGGTTTGAAGACCTGGTCACCCTCGAACCGGCGGCACTGACGTCGTTTGCGCGGTCGCGGCATGCGAACCCTCCCTCCGTGATTATGTGCATATGCACAATATACCGGACACGACTCCCCGTCAAGGCCTTGTTCGATCGAGACGCGCAGTCAGCGCTATCGCCGGGCGAGACAGGGGCCGGCGTACCTGGGGTGGCAGCGGCCCGACCCGGAGCCGCGATCAGATTCGCCGGCCCGCTGCGGACTCAGTTGCCGCCGTAGGGAACACCCTCGACCCACCACTTCGGCGCCGGTTCGCCCTTCAGGTGGTGGTCGAAGAACTCCTTCATCCGAATCGAATAGTCCAACTTGTTCGAGTATTTGCGCGGGTGGTGCGGCTCGCCCCGGTACTGAAGGAACACCGCGTGTTTCCCTAGCCGTCGCAGCGCCAAGTAGAACTCGATGCTCTGATACCACGGCACGGCCTCATCCTCATCCCCGTGCATGATCACCAGCGGCGTCTCGACACGGTCCGCGTAGAAGAGCGGTGAGTTTTCGATGTAGTCGGAGCGCGCCTCCCACAGGCTTCCCGACAGCCGGCTCTGTCCCATTTCGTACTGGAACTGGCGCGCCAAACCCGAGCCCCACCGGATTCCGCCATAGGCGCTGGTCATGTTCGCGACCGGCGCCCCGGCCACCGCGGCGGCGAAGATGTTGGTCTGAGTAACGATGAAGGCGGTCGTGTAGCCACTCCACGAGTGTCCGTGCAAGCCGAGCGCGCTCGGATCGGCCAATCCCATATCCACCAACTTCTTTACTCCGGGAACCACGCTCTTCAGCGCCGCCATCCCGGGCCGGCCCACCTCAAAACGGACATCGGGCAGGAAAACGATGTAACCATCCGACGCGTAGATGGGGAAGCTCGGCCGGTGATTGATGACCGGTTCATTGAATTCATGAAGCCGCTGTGAGAAGAATCGGTAGAAGTACGTGAGCACGGGGTAGCGTTGCCCCGGCTCATAGTTGCCCGGCTTGATCACCACACCCTGCAGCCGAACACCGTCATCCGATGTCCATTCCACCAGCTCGGAAGTGCCCCACGCGAACTCGCTCAGCTGTGGGTTCACATCGGTCAGCTTGCGCGGATTGCCGAAGTAGAGGTCCGCCACCCAGAGGTCCGGGAACTCGTCGTAGTCCTCCCGCGTGTAGAGCAAGACGTCCGCGTCCTCGGCCTTGGCCAGGAAGCGAAAACGCTTCTCCTCCTCGAGCAGCCGCTCCAGGCCTCCGCTTCCCGCGCGGGTGCGGTAGAAGCCGAAGTTCTTCCTCACTTCGTTGAATGAAACCAGATGAACCCACCCGTCCGCAGCGTACGCCTCGATTTCGGGGTCCACCTGCAAAACTCGCAGCGCCCGACGCGCGACTCGCCCCTGACCGCCGGTCAGATTCACCGGCTCGCCGCCTCCCGTAGGGAACTGCCAAACGTCATACTTGTCCTGGATCAGCACACCCCGATCGCCTTCGATCCAACCGACAACGCCATAACCGGACGGCGCGTTGCGATAGTCGTGGTCCTCGTCGCTGAACGAAACCCTCAGACTAGCGGTCAGATTCCGCTTCGTGTTCTTCTCGGCATCGAACAGATGCCAGTTTCGATCCTGGAAGTAGACGACGTAGCGGCCTTCCGGCGAGAGGCTGTAGTCGGGCTCCGCGGCGCCGGTCGGCCGAACCCACTGGCCTACCGCCGACCCGCCACCCTCGAGACGCTCTGCAACCAGCGTGCGCTCCCCGTCGGTCAGGCTCACCACGTAAAGGTCCGAGAGCGTACCGATCCATGTTCGCTGCTTTCGATACGGCACCGACGATGTTGCCAAGACACTTTTCGGATTCTCCGAGTACCCTCGCAGCTGAACGAGTGTGTCGGCGAGATGGACCGCGCGCCGGCGGCGCACGTGATAGACAGCCTCGTAGGTGCGCTCCTGCTCACGGTTCCACTGCCGCTTCTGATTGGGGTTGATCAGGGGGTCATCGGTGTGCCAGACGTCGACACCTCGATCGGCCAGTATCGCGTCCAGATCGTAGGGGTCAAAGACCTCTTCCTCTTGCGGCCCAGCGCTCTCCGGCGCCGCGACCGGCTGATCACCTTCCGCCGTTGCCACTTCCGGTATGGCGGGTTCCGTCTCCAGCGACGCCGGCCGATATCCGAAGAACAGCCGTTCGCCATCCTCTGTCCACCGCAGGGTATTCTTGGCCGGTAGCATCCACCCTTCCGGAACGCCGTCCATGGCCACGGCGGTTCTCACATCCTCACCATCCCACACGAACAGCGATCCGGGGCCGGGTTCGCCCGCTTCGTTCTCGATGGCAGCGACCCACGCCAGGCCAGTCCCCTCTTCCCACCACGCGAGCGTCTCGATGTACGCGAAACTCGCCGTATCCAGAGCCATGACCGTCGAGCTGGACTCGCTCAGATCGAGCAGGTAGAGGCCGTCGCCCGCACCGTCGGGCGCCGCTACCCCATATGCCAGGTATTCGCCCCGTTCGTCGAACGCAAAGCTGCGCACGTGCTCGACTTCGATCTCGGACCCCGTCTCGAGATTCCGGAGCACCAACAGCGTCCCCGGGTCCTCCCGTTCTCGCTCCTTGTCTTTCTCCTGCTCCTGCCCCGCCGCTTCTTCGTCCGTTTCCTCCTCACCCTTTACCTCGAAGTGAAGCCGAGCCAACCAGCGTCCATCCGACGAGAAGGAAAAACGCTGTACTTCCTCCCACGTCTGAACCTCTCCGTTTGCAGTCGATAGTAGCGCCAAACCGGTGCGCGGTTTGTCCTCGGCCTTCGCGTCTTTCGCCTTCTCCGCCGCCTCGAGCGACGGTTCGAGCCGCATCGCCACCCAGCGGCTATCTCCGGCGAGGACCGGCGCCGCACCCAGCGGAACGGTGTAGCGGACGGTCCCGTCGGTTGAGCGAACGATCACCTCTCCGTCTCCACGGTCCGGTGCCGCTTGAAAAGCGATCCACCGGCCGTCCTTCGAAACCGAAGGGCTCTCTACCTGTCGGAACTTCATCAAATCCGTATACGTGAGCGGGCGCTTCTGCTGAGCCGCGAGCGGTCCCGAAAGCAGAACCAGGCCGAAAGTCGCAACCGCGAGCCGCCGCAAGCCGGCGAGCGTCGGCACCGAGCTGACACAGGGTGAAGTGTCTCCGATGCAGTTCATGTTCCCTCATCTCTCGAGTGAATGTTGGACCCTTCTTGCTGCCTTCGTGTCTGGAACACCCCGGTCTCAAGTTTTTGTCGACCGACGGCTTGTCGGATCCTGGGCTCAGTAGGGTCGGACGATGTCGCCGCCCTTCATGACAAAGCGCACATTCCGCAACGCCGAGATGTCCTGGGTCGGATCGCCCTCGACCGCGATCAGGTCGGCCAGAAGACCCTCACGGACCTCGCCTCGATCGTCGAGGTGAAAGATACGGGCATTGCCCGACGTTGCGGCGATCGCGGCTTGGGCCGGCGTCATACCGTACTCCACCATCAGCTCCAGCTCGTACACGTTCTCCCCATGTGGAAAAACGCCCACATCGCCGCCGAAACAGATCGGCACACCCGCTCGCAGCGCCGCGCGGAAGGCGCGCTTCTTCAGCAGGATACGCTCCGGATCCGGATCGATACCTTTGCGCCAGCCGGCGTAGGTGGTCACGGCCTCCGCCGCGCCCAGCGTCGGACAGAGGGCCACGCCGCGCTCCGCCATCAAGTCGAACACCTCCGGCGTGCCGCCGTCACCGTGCTCGATGCTGACCACCCCGGCCAAAGTCGCGCGGCGCATCGCCTCCGGGCTGCTGGCGTGAGCCGCCACCTCACGTCCCGAACTGGCGGCCACTTCGACGATCAGGTTCAACTCGGTCTGGGTGAAAGTTGGCCAAGCCTCGCCGTCCGGGCCCCAACGATAATCGGCGTAGACCTTGATTTGGTCAGCACCCCGGCCGATTTGGTCACGCACGACCCTGGTGAGATCATCGTATCCGTCGGCGGCTTCGGCGCCCTTCGGTAGGTGCCACTCGGGCGCGCCTTTCGGCCCGTAGCTGCCCGTCGCCACGATGGCCGGCCCCACCACGATCAAGCGCGGGCCCGGAACGATGCCCTCGTCGATCGCCCGCTGGATCCCCACATCGGCATAGCCCGCACCCTCGGTTCCCAAATCGCGCTCGGTCGTGACCCCCGCCATCAACGTCTTCTCGGCGGCCTTCACCGCCCTTGCCACCCGCATCGCCCACGGCTCCATCAATACCTGGTCGTTCCAACTCGTCTCGTTGTAGGGATGCAGAAGCAGGTGAGAGTGACCCTCGATGAGCCCGGGAAGGAGCGTTAGCTCTGGCAAATCGATCACCTGCGCCTCGGAGGGGCGCGGCACTCGGTTCGCCGGTCCGGCAGCGGCGATCCGTCCGCCAGCCACCAGAACGACCCAACCGATGTGAAGGGTTTCATTCGCACCGTCGAAGACCTGCCCGGGACGCAGAAGAACGACCTCCGGCGGCTGCGACGCTGCGGGGAGTGCAAAACAAAGGGCACTGACCAAGACGGCAAAGAGGGTGGCGATGCGCTTGTCGGACATGGGCCGCACTCTTCTCTCTGAGGGGTAAACTTGTCGGGGCTAGTACTGGGTCCGTGCAACGCATAGTGGGGCCAGCCTGGGGGTTTGCCAAGGCCGCCACGCCCGCTCGGCCAGCCACACCCACCGCACGTCCGCACACCTGAGGTTGGCGCGACCCGACAGGCGCCGATTGCGCGGGCTGAAACTGCTTCTATATTACTAGCGTGTAAGACTTTGCCCGCCCCCGCACGCTCGCTCCCCCAAGTTCATCCCTGTCGACTCCCCTTGCGGGGCCACGCGCAACCGCGCGGCACCTATCGATTGGGAGACAGCCAGTAGTTGGCTGGTCCCGCTGGCGATCGCAAGCGAGATGACTAGACGGCAACGTGTCATGATGACCATTCGTCCGGGGTTCGCGCTCATATCTGAGGCTCCAGGCGCTCCGGCGGCCGGAAGAGCGTAGCGCCCGTGCAATACCGGGACCTCCTCGATCTCCTCGCCTACGAGGGTAGGGATCCCTCGTGTCTCATCTTTGAGGATGAGCTCACAGGCATATACAATCGCCGCTTCTTGCTGAGCTACTTCGAGCACAAAGTGCGCTGGGATAGTCAGGAGGACTATCCCCTCTCACTGCTCATCATCGATCTCGATCGCTTCAAGGACGTCAACGATCAACTCGGGCACGAAGTGGGCGATCAGGCCCTCGCCTGGATGGCCTCACTGTTGAAAGAAATCGCCGGCGAGCACGGCCTGCCGGTACGCTTTGGAGGGGACGAGTTCGTCGTCCTGCTTCCCAAGACAGGTCGAGCGTCAGCCCGAAAGTTGGCCGACCGATTGCTCGTCCGGACCCGCGACAGGCCGTTCCGGCTGCGCGACACACAGGTGAACGTCCCCATCACGCTCAGCATCGGCTTCGCCACGGCGCCGGAAGACGCCACGAGCGGCCGCGATCTGTATCAGGCCGCGGATACCGCTCTCCTGCACGCCAAGAAGTCTGGTCGGGATCAGTTGGCGGATGCATCGGACGCGGATCCCGCGGTTGTCTTTCCGCAAGCGGCGCTCTACCGCTTACGAAACGCCGAGATCGCCGGTCGTGAAGATGAGTTGAGCACGATCGCTGGCGCGCTCCAGGAACTGAACCAAGGCCATTCTCAGTTCGTCATTTTCGAGGCGGGCGCCGGGATGGGCAAGACCACTCTGCTCGAGACTGCCCGTGACAACCTGCTTGGCGACGCGGGGTTCTGCGTTTTGATGGTCAGCGGCGATCCGCAGGAGCAGTACCGCCCTTATTCCGTGGCTAGTCGCGTCCTGGTCGCCCTTCTCAACCGGCGCGAGGACAAGGGTGCAGCACTCATCGAGAAACTGCCCCCCGACGAACTAGCGAATCTCGGACACCTCTTGCCGCAGTTGGCGGAACTTCACGAAACCGATGGCCAATCACCGGCTGGGCCGAAGCGACATCTTCTCTTCACGACCCTGGCGAAGTTGCTCCCCCAAGCCACTGACTTCCGCCCGCTCGTCCTCTTGATCGATGATCTCCACTTCGCCGATGAGGCGACGCTCTTATTGATTCGCACGCTTGTCGAGAGCCGGAGCCTGAAGTTGTTCGTCTGCGGATCTTCGCCCGAATTCCTACGCTCCGAAGGTGACAAGGAGGCGACTCCGCTCGAGCGGTTCTTCTCGAGCCACCACCGCGAGCTGGGTATCAGACGGATCAAGTTACGATCGCTGAACGAGGAGGATATCTCCAACCACTTGCGGGGCGTCTTTCCTAAACTCAGGGCTCCGTCCGGATTCGAGGCGGATGTAGCGCGGACGACGCAGGGCAACCCTCTTTTCCTGAACGAGATAATCCGCAAGCTGGTCCTGGACCGTAAGCTCAAACTGGTGAACCAGGAATGGGTGATCGAGGATCTGGAGGAGGGCTATCTCCCTCGATCGCTGGACGACGTGCTACGCAGCCAAATCACGTCGCTGGGTACTGAGGGGCGTCGGCTGCTGGCGCACGCTTCAGCCATCGGCGAACGCATTCCTCTCAGCGTACTCGCCGGTAGTTCGGGCCTCGACGAGAATCACATCTTAGATCTGCTCGACCGCGCCGAGACCCTGGGCTTGGTGAGCCTCGACTTCGAGAATAACGATCCCGTTGTGCGCTTTCTCGGAAAGCAAGTGCAGGAAATCAACTACGGCAGCATTGAGCCCGAACAGCGGAAGGCGCTACACGAGGACCTCGGTCTCTACCAGGAAGGCCTCTACCAGCAACGCGTGCTGACCGCTCCATCCAAGCTCGCCTATCACTTCGATCGCTCCGCAAATACGGAGAAGGCATTCCACTACTCCCGCCTGCAGCTTGCGTTCAATCAGACGCTCTTCGATCCCGAAGAGGCAGCCGGCTACGCTCGCGAAGTGTTCGAGGAACCCTTCGAGACGGAGACACCGCTCAAGCCCGAGAGCATCCCCCACGTTCCGAGGGTCCTGAGATCCATAATGTCGGCGATTCGGACCATCCAACTCTATCCGTCCGAAAGCAGCCGCATCGACGAAGGACTGGACGAAGTCAGGCAGTTCGTCAAGGCGGTCCTGGCTCAGAACGAGCAGCTGAACCTCTCCCAGGCCCAAAACACGCTGCTGGTCAATGGCCGGAGACTCGACACTTCGAGATTCTCTCTTCTCGCTAGTTCATTCGTCGAAATGCTCGCGCGTTCGGAGCTGCAGGCAATCGTATTCCATCGCGGGGTGACCGATGACGAACTGAACTCGCTCCTGCTGACGCTCGCCAAGCTCAAACACGAAGTCATCGATCAGCAGTTCTGGAGAGACATCTCGCTAGCCCATGCCTTGGAGAATATCGAGCTACGCCAGATTCGTTACTCGCGCCTGCGCCGCCTCAGGAGTCACCGCGCCCCATCGCAGCAACTGGGGGAGGAAGAGCGACTCAGCCCTGGGGAGATCAGCCAGGTTCCGAGAATACTGCGCGCTTTCCAGAGCGCCGTTCAGAATGCCAAACTCTACCCGCTCGACAGTCGGCCGGTGGGCTGGGCGCTGGGCCAGTTGCAAGAATCGCTGCAGAGAGTACTGAGCGCACATCCGTCGCTAAGCCTGACAGCCGTCGAGGGCGCGCTGTTCGCCAACGGCACGAAGGTCGACACGAGCGGCTTCGAGACCCTAGCCAACCACTTCCAAGAATCTCTCAACAGCGTAGCCCTGCGAAGCCTCAGCTTCGTCGGCTCGGTGCCCCCTAAGGAACTGCTCAGCCTTCTGACCGCGCTGAAGAACACACCAGCCACAGGCATCGACGAAGCCTACTGGGACGCGCTGGTGACGCGAGAGGGCTTAACTCATATCGCGTTCAATCAGCGCGACTACAAACTTGGAGTGCTACAGAGCTTCCTGGGCTCGGTCGGCGTCCCCTTGGATGACCAGAGCTCGCTCGAAGATGATACCGCCACAATGGCGCGACGCATACAGGACGAGCCGCGTGAGGCCCTTCGCACCGGGCTGCCCATCATCGGAAAGGAACTGATAGCCAAGGGCAAAGGGGGATTGCTTCAACAGCTGCTCGAGCGTCTGTTCGAGGGCTTCGTACACCACGAAGCGAACACTCGTGAGGCCACCGTGCGCTCGTGCAGTGATCTTCTCGACGGACTCGTCCTCGGACACCAGCATCGCCTCACGGCCGCTGCCACCGACACCGTGCTCGGTGCCCTTTCCGAAGAGAAGGATCCACGCGTGCTACATGAGTTAGGTACGCTACTGCAGCGTATGGCCGCCTGCGCCGTGCAGTTCGCCGACTATGACGTCGCCAGTCGCATCTTTTTGGGGATCGCCGAACGGCAGCGCCAGCTCCAAGCATCCGATGGGGAAGAGAGCAAACTGGCCCGTCTGCTTAATCGGCGACTCGACTCGGGAACGCAACAGCTTCTGAAGGACGATCTCAAGTCGGGCCAAACCGATCGTCAGGCCAGGGCGGCCGAGGTCATCGGCTCACTCGGGGACCCTGCCATCGACATCCTGATTGATGTCATCAAACAAGAGCGCGAATTCAGGATCCGTCAATTGGCGGCGGGACTGCTCGCCGAAATTGGGGGTACGGCCGGCGAGCAGCTCCGACGATCGCTGATCACCGAGGTGACCGTCGAACAGCGGTTCCGTATCCTCGAGGTCATCGATATCGTGACTCAGGACCTGAGAAACGAGCTCGCCTACGCCCTCGGCGACGTCAGCCCGAAGATCCGGCGAGCGGGGTTCCGCTTGTTCGAGCGCTTGCGCGACGACAGCTTGATCAGCCTGGTGGCGCCACTGGCAGGTGATGAGGATCAGGCGATAGCCAAAGGCGCTATCCGCAGTCTGGCCAACCTTCAATCGCCCAAGGCGGTCCTGGCCTTGATCGCGGTGCTGAGCGACACCAAGGAGCCGAAGGTGGCAACCGCCTGTTGCCAGGCCCTGGGCGAAATTGGACACCCGGGCGCAATCGACGCTCTCGCCAGCGTGCTCTCCCAACGAAAGCCGCCGTTCTTCCGCAAAAAGTGGAACGAGCAAGTGCGGCTGACCGCACTCCTAGCTCTGCAGCGGATCGACCACCCCCGCGTCGCCGACATGATTGCACGCTACAAGAACGATCCCGATTCTCGCGTCCGACTCGCGGCCCAGGCCTGACACAAACGCTCCGCCCCACACCGGCGTGCCAAGCCTGGCTCCACGCCGTTGCGGCAACAATCTGATTCTCTTCCTCAGCTCCCACATCACAACGTCGTCACTCCGGCCACGCATACTCTCTAGCCACGGCTAGCAGAATCTCGAAGCGAATCATGCCCTGACCTCCTCGGGCATTCGTCATGACCACCGCGCCCTGCCCCGTTTCCGGATACGCCCAGAGAATGCAGGTCGAACCCCAGGTTCCACCCGTCTGCAGAAAGGCAAAGCTCTCGCCCTCGCCGCTTAAGCCGAGGCCCAGGCCTTCCGCGTTCGTGATCGGATGGTTCGGTATCGGCACTTGAGGCTTCAGCATCTCGCTCGCCAGCTCTCGAGATAGCACGCCGTTGGACCTTCCAGCTCGCGACTCCATGATCGCGATGACAAAGCGGGCCAGGTCCGAAGGCGTCGTCCACAGGCCACCGGCCGCAAGGGTCGGAAAGTGGTGTCGTTTGTCTGGAAAGGGCTGCGCGCGATCGTAATGCTCGGAGGTGGCCCTGACGCGGAGACTGTCGGGTAACGGCTGCTCGAAAGTGCTCGAGGTCATGCCAAGCGGGCCGAGGATCGTCTCCTGCATTAGCGACTCAATAGCTTGGCCCGTGACGTCGACCAGTAGCAGTTCCAGAATGCCGTAACCGAGATTGGAGTATCTGTAGTCGCTACCCGGAATTGTCGTGACCCGCGTCGGCGTCGTCAGACCGGTCACGGGCTCGGCATCCAGCATCTGTTGGATCGTAACCTTCGGCGCCGCCCCGGCTCCGGCATAGCAACACTCGATCCCACCGTCGGTCCAGCCGTCGCTCAGGCCCGCGCTGTGACTGAGCAAGCGCCGCAGCGTGACTTCTTCCGTGGCCGCGTATTCGCTATCGGGTATGCGCCACGACAGGAGGCGGCCATTCACACTTTCGTCGAGGGCGAGCAGGCCTCGGTCAACCAAAGCCAGAGTCGCGGCTGCCGCGACAGGCTTCGCAACCGAACCCGCATGAAAGACCGTAGTCGCCGTGACGGCCTCTTCGCCCCCGGCCTCCAGAACGCCATAGCCCTCCGCCCACGCAATTTGGAACTCGTCGATAACGGCTACGCTAACGCCGGGAACGCCGTAGTGCGCCATGCGCTCGGCCATCGTACCCGTCCGCCCTCCCAAGATCTCGCCCTCTTCGCTCATCAAGATCAGACCGTTCTCAACGCGGTGAATACGTGCCTCGAGATCGGCCTTCGCTTCCTGACTGATCGCACGACGCGCCTGCGGCGTCGAAGACGGCTCTGACCCACCGCACCCGCTGACGAGTAGGGCAAGGAATTCTGTGACTATGATCAGTGATCTCAGCAACTCGATTCCCTCCTCTGTCGGAATCCGATGAGCGACAGTCCCGCACCGTACGGCCCGGGCGCCGCGTTCACTTCACGCGCAACCCTACCACGCGAATGTGTACGTGTACTTCAACAGTACCGTGCGGTTGTCGGTGACCGGCAACGCCGGATCCGTTCGCTGTCGATCCAGGTTGAAGCCCTCGTTGTAGACCAACCAGAGATCGTTCCCCTCGCGGAAGTTGTAGCGCAGCCGAACGTTGGCCGCCGCGAAGTCGCTGATATTGCTGACCTGGATGAACGAATTTACCGAGAACCTGGTGTCGAGCGCCGCACCGATCCTGAGACGCAGAATGTGCGAGTCGAAACCCTGACCACGATCGGGAAAGCGCACGATGTCGAGAGAATAGGTCGTGCTCAGCTCCAAGAATCGCGACACATACCAGACGGGCATGAGCCACAGATTCGCGAGCCAGCCGTCGTAGAAACCCTGAGCGCCTGCTCCGGTGAAGCCGCGCAAACGTCGGCCCGGCGGCGTCCCGAAGTCAAACTCGAACCGTGGGAACCAATAGCTGCCCGCCGGTACGAAGGCCCCCTCCGGAAGCTCGAGCGGTGCCCGCAAGTCCTCGTAGTACAATTCGAGATCGAGCCCCAGGCGCGATCCTGCCCGCCACAAGAGATCGACATCATGTTCGATGAATCCCGACTCGACGCGTCGATCTGGATTTCGAAGCGCGACGGAACCGAACAACTGGAACGGATCGATACGACGAAACGGGCCTTCTTCAGGGTAATGGAAGTAGGCCAGCGAGTACGAGAAATCGGTGAAATTGCGACGTGTGATGAACCCCATCTCAGGCTGATAGTCGGCTCCAAAGCGCCGCGCGCTGAAGAAGTACGAGAAACCCCGCTCCCGGGCCCGATTGACGTAGACGCGTATCGCGTTCGCTTCGCCGAACCGGAAGCCTCGCTCCTCTATGATGTCGTCGTCAAAGCTCTGGGCCCAGCGCAACGCCAGGTAGTCGTCACCAGCGATTCTGACCGTGCCGTCGAGTCCATAGGCGACGTTATAGGATCCATCATCCCCCAGCCGCGTCGTCAACATCGCCCCGGCGTTCGAGTACTCGTTGAAGATCCGACGCCGAACGCGAAACACCCCGAAGTTCTCCGAAGGCAGATAGGCGCTTCGTTGGGTCTGCATGTCGAGCGCGCCGATGTCCCACTCGCCCACTCGGCCCACCAAGCGTGCACCGCCCAGGATGCGAATTGCCTCGCCCTCGTACAGCCCGATCCGTCGGCTGTAGAATAGACGTGTCGCGCCGCCCGTGAAGAAGTCGAAGACGCCCGATCGCTCTTGGAAGAACTGGCGCTTCTCCGGATAGTACAGCGAGAAGCGCGTGAGATTGACCTGGTAATCATCCGCCTCCACTTGCGCGAAGTCGGTGTTGACAGTGAGGTCGAGCGTAAGGTTGCTGGTCAAACCGTATCGGAGATCGCCGCCCGCTTCCACCTCGGTCTGCCTGTCAAGGTAGTAGCGGTTGGTCTGCGAGTTGAGCGTCGCCGTCTGACCCACACCGCTCAGAACGTAAGGCGTCAGGTAGACCGGCCTATTCGTGATCACTCCCTCGAGTACCGCGTCCTGGGCCAGCGATGGACGCAGGTACTCGTAGTCCGGCGGTATCTCCGGGTAGACCTGCCGCTCGTTCTTGCGCGGTATGTAACGGTAGGCCGAGATGCCCATCTCCACCCGCTCGCCCAACGCCTCGAAGCCCAGGCTCGAGAACGGAATCCGCATTTCGGCGAACCAGCCCTCCTGCGTCTGGATCGCCGCGACATCCCAATGGGCGTTCCAGTCGCCGTTCCACGCGCCCTGCCCATCACCGCTGATCGAGACATCTCCCCTCACACCGGCCGGCGTCGTCCAAAACCACAGT
>JASFMO010000039.1:0-15066 GCA_050117535.1 Gemmatimonadales bacterium
CGACCGCTCGCCCGAGCCGGAGGGAGCCGGCGGGGGGGTGAGGCCAGCCGACACGGCGCGCCGTTTTGTCGTGCAGAAGCACGCGGCGCGCCGTACGCATTTCGATCTTCGGCTGGAGATCGGGGGAGTGTTGGTGAGTTGGGCGGTGCCGAAGGGGCCCAGCGCCGACCCGGATGCGAAGCGGCTGGCTGTCCACGTAGAGGATCACCCGCTCGAGTACGGCGAGTTCGAGGGGACAATCCCGAAGGGCGAATACGGCGCCGGAGCGGTCATCATCTGGGACCGCGGACGCTACGAGCCGGTATCGGCCACCGACGACTCGGACGAGGCTTTGGCTCGCGGCGTTCGCGAGGGTAAGCTCGACTTCATCCTCTATGGCGAACGTTTGCGCGGCCGTTGGGCACTCGTTCGCATGAAGGGCGAGGCCGATAACAACTGGCTCCTGCTGAAGAAGAAAGACCTCCATGCCGAGCCGGGGAATCCGGAAGGCCTCGTCGAACGATATCACGAGTCGGTGATCTCGGGCCGCGGTGTCGATGACCCCACGCTAACTGGCGCTCGGGCAGAAGATGACCGGCAGGCCCGCCCGCCCGTGGACGTGCGGCCGATGCTGGCCCAAGCGAGCGACTCGATGCCGGCAGGGGAAGCCTGGTGCTTCGAGCTGAAATTGGATGGGATCCGGGCGATCGGCTGGGCGCAACCTTCAGGCGTGGTCGGACTCTTTTCCCGGAGCGGCCAGCGGGTCGAGGCGACCTTCCCCGAGATCGCGGAAGCCCTGGAGTTGCTGGCTCGCCGGACGGGAAGCGAGTTCGTAGTCGACGGCGAGATCGTAGCATCGACGCGCGAAGGAGCGGGAAGTTTCGGGGATCTGCAGCCACGTCTGAACTTGCGCGAGCCGAAGGAGATCGCTCGCCAGGCGCGCGCCCACCCCGCCGAGCTGTTCGTGTTCGATCTGGTGTGGTTGGATGGAGAGGACCTCCGGGAGCAGCCGTTATCCGACCGCAAGGAAAAGCTTCGTGCGCTGCTCAGGTTGGGCGGTCACCGACTGCACTACGTCGCTCACGATGTCGCGCGCGGAGCGGCCGTGGGCAAGCGGGCTACCCGAGAGGGCTACGAGGGAGTGGTCGCGAAGCGTCTGAAGGGAAGGTATCGCTCGGGCGAGCGGTCACGGGATTGGCTGAAGGTCAAAGAACTGGCGCGGCAGGAGTTCGTGGTTTGCGGGTGGACAGACCCGCAAGGCGGACGTGCCGGCTTCGGCGCTCTCGTCTTGGGATATCACGAAGAGCCGGGTGGGGCGTTGCGATGCGCCGGACGCGTGGGAAGTGGTTTCAGTGAGAGCGACCTTCGAACGGTCTCCCAGGAGCTCGCGGTCCGGGCGACCGACGTCAGTCCGTTGGCAGAGGTGCCGGAGGATCTGCGTGACGCGCATTGGGTGCGACCCGAACTCGTCGTCGAGGTCAAGTTCCTGGAGTGGACCCGGGATGATCGGCTACGGCAGCCGGTGTTTCTCGGTCTGCGACCGGATAAACCGGCGACGGTTGTAGTCCGAGAGGACCGGACAGAGCCGGGCCGAGGCCCCGTGGTGATGTTGTCTGCGGAGCTCGGTTCGCTGATCCAGACCCTGGAGGGGCTGGAGCAGGATGGCCGGGACGGGGATCTCGAGGTGGAAGGCAGGAGACTGAAGGTAACGAACCTTCGCAAGGTCCTCTGGCCCGATGTTGGGGTGACGAAAGGGGAGATGCTGCGGTACTACGTCGCTGTGTCCCACGCCATCCTGCCCGTCGTGCGTGATCGCCCGCTGACGCTCGAACGCTACCCGGATGGCATCACCGGCGAGATGTTCTACCAGCAGCGTGTTGTGGGCCCGGTTCCGGAGGGGGTCCGCACCGTGAACCTCGAGGTGGACGGCGAGGAGGTCGAGCGTATCGTCGGGGGTGATCTCTACACGCTCCTTTACACGGCACAACTTGCCGCGATTTCGCAGCACGTCTGGCCGTCGCGCGTCGGCGGGCTGGGTGACCTGGACTACACCGTTCTCGACCTCGACCCTGGTGATGGGGTGCCGTTCGCGGCGGTTCGTGCCACCGCAGGCGCCGTGCGGGAACAGCTGGAAAGGCTGGGCCTGAGGGGGTATCCGAAGACGTCCGGCGCCAGCGGCGTCCACGTCGTCGTCCCCCTGCAAGCAGCCACGAGCTACGAGACCGGGCGGTTGCTGGCGGAGCTTGTGGCCAACCTGGTCGCGCGCACCCGGCCTGAGTTGGGCACCGTGCAGCGCGCGGTCTCGAAGCGCGGCGAGCGCGTCTATCTGGATTTTCTGCAAAACCGTCGGGGCGCGACAGTCGCCTCGGCGTATTCGGTTCGGCCGCGCGCGGGTGCCACCGTTTCGGCGCCCCTCAGTTGGAGAGAGCTGGAGGAAGACATTCGCCCCGAAGACTTCACCCTACGGACGATGGGTGAGCGCATCGCTACGGTCGGGGACCTGTGGGCCGCCTGTCGCGAAGATGCGAGCGACGTGCGTGAGGTTCTGGAACTGCTGTGAAATGATTTCCTTGCATGCGCAAATTTTTTCCGAATTGCGGTGTTGATGCAGGGCGGGATTGGAAAACTTCGATCGCGGAAATGACGTCAAGCGAGAGGTTTGCGTAACGAGAATGTGAAATTTTCGCATCAGAAGTTTGTGCAAAATTGGAGTGCATCCCAGAGAGGGCTCAGGAGCGTAACCTATTGTGACACAGTACATTAGAAAGCTAACATCGAACGCTCGTTCGATGTCGGTCGGACTTGCGCGGCGCTGGAGCGGCGTTTATAATGGGCTCCGCTTCGAGATGAGCGACGTTGCTCAGAGGACAGGTAGCGGAGTCCGACGCGGGGCGGTACTTACCAATAAATTGGGAATTCTGAAACCGTTTTTCGGCGTTGTATAGGTGCGCCCAGAGGGAGAAGGACCCAGCCGAATGGCAGAGTCGCGCTCAGTGAACCTTGTTGTCAACTTACCGGCAGACTTGGCCGATGAAGTGGAACAGATCAGCAAGACCGACCCGGAGTTCATTGAGAAGGTGTTGGCCTACGGTCTTGTACGGCGCGCCGTCTTCGCTCGTTTGGCGGCCACCGTACCATGGCAGCGCCCGGCGACGACCCCCCTCGAAGCACCACTCAGCTCATCCGTTGAGGTAAGTTGACGCGGGGCACACAGCCGCCGGGTTGGGGAACAGGCCCGGCGACCCTCCCTTTGTGATTTGCGATCCAATCTTGACCCGTCGTCTCGGTGGGACTAGCATGAAGCTTGGTGGCCAGGTGTGGGTGTGTGGGGTGGCTGCCCTGATCGGAGGAGGGGTGTATGGCGCGGCGTGTGGGCAAGGGCGGGGCGCGGCAGCCTCGTGAGGCGACTGCCGAGCCGGAAGAGGTCCTGCGGGCGAAGTACTACGACTACTGTTCCGCTCGCGTGTGCGATGTCTTTCTCGAACTCGAGGAAGAAAGAGTCTTCGAGTTGGCGCGCGCGGCAGAACATAGGGTCGGCGCCGTACCGGGCGCCCTGAACTTCCAAGACCTGGCAGCGCTGCTCGTCGAACAGCTGCTCGATGAGATGGCGGTGCCGGACTTCGAGTCTTGGGCCGAGGACTACCGTCGCCACCCCGAGCGATACGAACCGTATTTGTTGGGTTTGTGGAGGTCGGCCGTCGAGTCGACGGCGGCGTCACGTTAGATAAGTCGCGGACAGACATCGTGGACAGGTTGTGCTTGCCCTCGGCGGCCTCCCCGGAGGCCGCCGTTCTTCGTTGGTTCGTCGGGCAGTGTGTCCGCTGCATCGAGTTGGTGCGGCGAATGTTCGCCCGAAGTCTATTGTGGACAACGGCTTGGACGCCGAAGGCCCTCGGCGTTTTCGGTTTGGACCCGCGCTGACGCCACCGCCTCGGCGCCGCTCAGCTGGAAGGACCTGGACGCTCTCTGATTCGGTGCGGTGGCTCGTGCTCGCGCGGCGCGAACGGCCCTATCCCCCAGGTGGGTGAAATAGCGAGTCTGGGAGCTCCGGATTGATGATGACGTCGGAGATGAGGAGCTGTTTCCGCGTCGTTCCGCGCTCGTCGTAGTATGTCCGGGTGCCGACGTACGTAATGGGGCCCGCGGTCCGGAAGTCGGACCAGCGGGTGCGACTGACGTTGGTCCCGCCCTCCTCGATATAATGGACCTCCGTCGGAAAGGGTGAGCCTTCCTCGAAGTAGTAGAAGTATCGATCGCCAGAGTGCTGCCCGACGCCCTCCCCAAACGTGACCAGCACGCCGGGCTTTCCCGTCGAGTCGGCCGGGATGTAGTCCAGGTTCACGCCAGGGTCGCGAAGCTTGTAAGGTAGACCGATCCAATACATGACGTCTCCGGCCACATAGAGCACTTCTTGAACCGCCTTGGTCGTGTCGGGCAGGAAATCGCCGTCCAGAGTCGCCCAGATGGTGCCACGGCCGTCGTGGGCCTGTACATAGTGCCCCTCGGGCTCGCCCCTTTCGATTCGGGCACGCTGCGGCCGCTTCTTGCCCCAGACATAGCGGGGTCGGCGGCGTACTTCGGTGCCGGTTGAGTCGAACCAGACGGTGGTGACGGTATAGCGGAGGTCGTGTACTTGTTTCCACGCGTCCAGGCCGCCGGCCGTATCTATCCAAGCGTCGACGAGCCTGTCTTCCGGGCCCGGCGGCTCGCCTCGGCAGCCGGTGACGCCTAGGCCGAGTGCGACAGCAAGAACGAAGAGCCTGAGTCTCATGGAGTGCCTCGAGTCGTGGGTGAGTGCTACGTGCCCGTCATGAACGTGAACTTGCGGCCGGTTGTTCCGCCGATCAACCCGCCGTCCCAGCGAATCGCATCGTGTCTGGCCCTCTTTCAGTATCCGCTGCCGTGGGATATCATTGGCCCGGTCATCAACCCTGAGTTTCGACGTGCCGTTCGCGCCGGCAGCCGGGCGGGTCTGGAAGGGGCCGGGTCGCGACGGTTCGACAGTTGGAGGGAGACGCGGATGGCAACGCGCCGTGTGGAGCAGGATGAAGCGATCGAGATCGGCACGTGGAAGGTCGAGCAGCGTCTAGCCATTGCTTGGGTGGAAGGGCGGGGGCCGCTCAACGTTGCCGACGAGTGTGGCGGACACTGTTGCCTGCACGGGGTCTACATCGCGCTGCCCGAACGCGACAAGATTCTCGAATACGCGGATCGAGTCCAGGCGGTCATGGATGCGACGCAGACGGCGGACACCAGAGAGTGGTTCGAGAGTGAAGTCCACGAGGACGAGGACTTCCCGGGTGGCGTGTGCATCGGCACGGCCACCTACGGCGACAAATGCGTGTTTTTGAATTCCCAGGGTTTGTGCGTTCTCCAGTTGTTGGAGCCCGAGCTGGGGCTTCCCGCGGGTGAGCGGCTCAAGCCTTTCTATTGCCGGCTGTTTCCGTTGACTACGCTGGATGGCAGGCTCGAGTTCGACGATCTGTGCGATGGGGTGCGGCCGTGCTGTACCCTGGCATCCGACGGTCGCAGCCGGGCGGTGGACGCCTACGCGGCCGAGCTGAGGGAAGTGTTGGGTGAAGAGGGTCTCGACGAGCTGCAACGCGCGGCACGGCAACTACAAGCGGGTTTGGAGCGCGGTGCAGGGAATCGGAGGCGGGGCGCAGCTCGCGCCAAGGCTGGCGGCAAGGGCAAAGCGAAGGCAAGGCAAGAGCCGCGGAGTGCCTAGCCCGCGGCCGGAACTACCTGGAGCCCCACCTTCCTCGGGCGTGGGCCATCGAACTCACAGAGAAAGATGGCCTGCCAGGTTCCCAGAACCAGGTCACCGCCGGAGACGAGCAGGGCGGCGCCCGGGTTGACCAGACTGGTCTTGACGTGGGAATCGGAGTTCCCCTCCGCATGCCGGTAAGACGATTCGTCCTCGGGAACCAACTCCGCCAACTTCCACGCGATGTCCTGTGCCACGGCGGGGTCGGCGCCCTCATTCACCGTTAGCCCACAGGTCGTGTGGAAGGACCACAGGTGAACGACACCCTCGGAGACGCCGCTCTTTCGCACGGCATCGCGCACCTGGCGCGTTATGTCGACGAGCTGATTCCTACGTGCGGTCTGAATCTCCAGGGTCTGCATGCCGCGTTTTCGCCTCGTCGGTCGCGGGCTCGGGGTCGGCCCCGGGCTCCGGGTTCTCGGGTGAGCCTGGCTCGGTTGCAGGGGCAGTAGCGGTTGGGGCCGGTCGTCTGGGTGTGACGGTCACCTCCGCTTCGTCCTCCGTCTCGTCGTCGTGTTCTTCCTCGACCACGACTTCGGCCTCCCGAGTGAGTTCGGTGGTGTACGCCGATCCGCCAACTTCGGCCGCCGCCCCGGGGGCGGTTTCCGCGGGCCGCGGCGGTATGCGTGTGATAGCGTTGCGCGTGTCGGCCTCGCGACCCGCCTGAGCGATCTCGGACTTGACCTCGTTGAGGGCCTTCTGGAATTCCCTCAGGCTCTTGCCGATCGTCTGGGCGAGCCCTGGAAGGCGGCGCGGTCCGAAGAAGATGAGCGCGATCGCGAGGATCACGACGAATTCTGTCCAGCCGATGTTACCGATACCCATGGCAATGCGCCTGCACTAGAAGGATGACACGAACCCACCGATCCCAATATAACGCCCCAGCGCCAAAGTCGGTAAAGACTGGACCCGGAGGCTCAGGAGCCGTTGCCTGGTGGCTCATAGGCACAGAAGGGGTCGGACTCCATCGGATCGCCAGTCATTCCGTAGGCACGTGCCCGCGATCCCCCACACATCCAGCGGAAGTCGCATCGTCCGCACTTCCCCTTCAGTGCATCCATGTCGCGCAGCTGCGCCAGATGCGACGACTCACGGTAGAGGCTCGATAGGGGCTGCTCGCGAACGTTGCCGAGAAGCGGGTAGGGCAAGAAGCCTGCCGGGTACACTTCGCCCTTGTGCGAGATAAAGATCACGCCGTTACCGTCTCTGACTCCGAAGCCCATCCGCATGGCGAGCTTGTTGATCTCTTCAAGCGACATTCCCTCGCCCAGCTTCCGTTGCATCCAGTAGCGGCGGTAATGGGGGGCCTCCACGGTGCCGACGTGGAACGGTGAGTCTTGGGCGACGTCGTACACCCAGGCAAAGAGCTCCTCCACGGCCTCGGCGGTGGGAATGCCGAGCTCCTCGCCGCGCCCGACGGGTACGAGCAGGAACAGGCTCCAGCGTCGAACGGGAGGCGCGAACTCGCGGCTCAACAGCTCGTACATCGCGCCAAGGTGAGGAAGCGTTTCGCTCGTCACCGTGGTATTGATCTGGACCGGAATGTGGAACTCGCGCGCCCAGCTCAAGGCGTTGATGGAATTCTCGAACGTCCCGGCGACCCCTCGGAACGCGTCGTGGACCTCAGCGGTCGGTCCATCCAGGCTGGTCCCCATGGCCGCGATCCCCAGTTCCTTGAAGCGCTGGACGACATCACGCGTGAGCGTCGGCGTCGTGCTCGGCGTGATGCTGAGTGGGAGCCCGATCTCTCTCGCATAGGCGATCAGGTCGAACAGGTCGGGGCGTTTCATCGGGTCGCCGCCGGTCAAGATGATCATGCTGCCCATGTCCTTCACGTCCCGCATCAGCGCCTGACCTTGCTCGGTTGTGAGCTCGAGGGGGTCGCGATGGGGGATCGCCGAGGCGCGGCAATGCTTGCACTCCAGGTCGCAGGCGATGGTCATCTCCCAGTACACGTTGCGTGGCGCGTACTCGAAGACGTAGCCGGGGTACTGCGTATGCCTGACCAGTTCCGCTCTTAGGCCCATCGTCGCTCCTCTTTTCGAAATGCCCGAATTTCGGTTGCCGGGTGGGCAAAGATATACGATATGCCTCGCGTGTTGCAGGCCCGAAAATCGACGGGCGGAGGCTGGGTAGCGGTTGGGTGTCGAGGTACGAGGGTGACCGGCGGACGTGCCGGATGCGCCTCAGAGCGGACGCACGTCAGGCTCGCCCTGCCGGCTGGCGCGAACGCTCGTCTTCGCCGCCCAGCGCCTTCAGCGCCTCGTGGCCGTAGAACATCTCGATGTACTTGGCCTGAATCGGTGTGACTTTGCGAACCGCCCAGACCAGCTCGACGTGGTTCGGCTCGGTGGCCGGGTGGAGCGGTCTCATGTGAGCCTCTTCCGGCGTGCGGTTGCCCTTGCGATGATTGCACGACGTGCAGGCGGTGATCACGTTGGCCCACGTATTGTCGCCGCCGCGGCACAGGGGCAGCAGGTGGTCGCGGGTCAGAAACTCACGATGCCCCAAGCGCCGGCGGTGGCGGCCGCAGTACTGACAAGTGTAGTGGTCGCGCGCGAACAGAAAGGTGTTGGTGACGTGTCGACGAAAACGCCGCGGCACATGCACGAAGCTGACCAGCCGAATGACGACCGGTGCCGGTAGCTCATACCGCTCAGATCTGAACGGCTTGCTTTCATCGACCTCGAGGGCCTCTGCCTTCTGATCGATGACAAGCCGCAGCGCTCGTCGCACCGAAACGATCGTGAGCGGCTCATAAGACGCGTTAAGCGTCAAGCACCCCATAGCTTAGATCACCTCTCCTCAGGTGCTCGCGAGATCCGTGATATTCTTTCCTCACGGGCCGGTTTGTCAAGTTTTTCCCCGTCACGGTTACGTAACGTCGGCTCCCTGGCTGGTCTGCCGCGGAACAGCCCTCCGCCGCCCGGCCTATCTGACGAGTTAGACACCCGACGGACGTGGGAAGTGCCGGGGGAGTCGTCGAAAGGCGGAGGTCAGGCCAGTCAGACGCCGCGACGCGTGCTACAGCAGGCTCACAGGGTCCCGGTCGATCTCCAGCCGCAACTCACTGGAGGGTAACTCGAATCTGCGGGCAAAGAAGCGCAGCACGCGTCCCAGCGCATTGCCGTCGCGGGACTTGAGCAACAGGTGCCACCGCCAGCGGTTTCGAAGTCTGTCGATGGGGCACGGTGCCGGTCCCAACAGGTCAACGTCGTGCACGCGCTTCGACTCGAACAGACCCATCAGCCATTCTGAGGCTTTTTCCGCCGCCTCCTGCACCCTGACCTCGTCGGCGCCGGACACAACCAGGTTCGCCAGCCTCACATGGGGCGGATAGGATGGCCCGGAGCGCTCCTGCAGCTCGCGAGCCGCGAAGCCGACGTAATCGTGGGTAAGGGCGAAGCGGATCGTGTAGTGGTCGGGCAGGGATGTCTGGATGATGACCTCTCCGCCCCCAGGACCACGGCCGGCGCGGCCGGCCACCTGAGTCAGCAGTTGAAACGTTCGCTCGCTGGCTCGGAAGTCCGGCAGGTTTAGTCCGACGTCGGCATTGATCACACCCACCAGCGTGACGCCCGGAAAGTCGAGCCCCTTGGCGATCATCTGCGTTCCGAGCAGGATATCGACCTCACGGCGCTCCACGCGCCCGAGGATCTCGTGGTGAGCCCACTTCCCACTGGTCGTATCCACATCCATGCGCGCGATACGCGCGTCGGGGAACTCCTCACCCAGGACTCGCTCCACCTGCTCGGTTCCGACTCCGCGTTGACTCAATTCCGGCGATCCGCAATCGGGACAATGCTCTGCGATCGACTCGTGATGGTAGCAGTGGTGGCAGACCATACGAGCGGGTCGCCGGTGCAGCGTGAGCGAGACGTTACACCGGTGGCATGTGCGCACGGAACCGCAATCGCGGCATTGGACGAAGGTGGCATAGCCGCGGCGGTTGAGGAGTAGGATGGTCTGTTCACGCCTAAGTAGTCGCAGCGCCAGCGACTCACGCAGGCGCGGCGTGAGGACGAGGGGGCCCTGCGTCCGTCGTTGGCTGGCCGGCCTGTCCCGCCTGCGCTCTTCGCGCAGGTCGACGACGTGGACGGAGGGAAGCGGCCGAGCACCGATCCGTTCGGGCAACTCGAGCAACTTCCACCTGTCGTTTTGGGTGTTCCAATGGGATTCGAGCGAAGGCGTCGCCGAACCGAAAATGCAGAGCGCGCCGACGTTACGTGCCCGGACGACGGCGACGTCGCGGGCGTGATAGCGCGGCGATGGGTCGCTCTGCTTGTACGTACCCTCGTGCTCTTCATCGATCACTATAGCGCCCAGGTCCCGGACGGGTGCAAACACGGCGGAACGGGCGCCGATCACGATGCGCTTGTCCCCGCGTCGCAAGGCTGCCCATTCCGCGTAGCGCTCGCCGTCGGAGAGCGCCGAATGGAGGAGCGCCACGTCATCACCGAAGGCGGCCCGGAAGCGTCCCAGCGTCTGCGGCGTCAGCGATATTTCGGGCACGAGGACGATCGCACCCCGACCGCGACGTCTCACCAGCTCACGCAGAACCTCGATGTAGACCAAAGTCTTGCCGGAGCTCGTGACACCCCTGAGCACGAAAACGCCGGGGTCCGTCTGGCCGGCGGCCTCGAGGAGAGCGCGAATCGCGGTACCCTGCGCTTCGGTCGGCTGCTGTGCCCGCTCCGGCTCGGCGTGCTGGCCGCCGAACAGCGCGTCCGAGACCGACTCCTCGTCGAGAAGCGCCAGTCCTTTGGCGACGAGGCCGTGGACGACCGATCGACTGATGCCGAGTTGCTCCGTGAGATGCGAGACCTCGGAGCGACCACCTACGGTCTCGAGGTACTCGTACAGCTCCCGCTGGCGCCTCGCGCGGCTGAAGATTCGATCCCGCTCCTGCAGGCTCGCCAATTCCTTCGTCAGGGTGAGCATCTGCCGTCCCCGCACAGGCGGCGTCACATCGGGGGCTTCCTGATCGATGGCGATGATTCCGCGCTCGGCGAGCCTTTGGGCCGCGCGCGTCCACGGCCCCGAACCGAGGACTTTCCGCAAGCTGGCCAGCTTCACGGGTCCCTTGTAGCGGCGCAGAGCCTTCAGCAAGGCACGTTCCGGGTCGGAGGCATTCGCTAGGTCGGCACCGGCCCGCAGCGTCAGCCGCTCGGCCGATTCGGAGGTGAGCGCTGCCGGGAGCGCCGCGCGAAAAGTCAGACCCAATGGAGCCGCGTAGTAATGCGAGATCCAGCGACACAAGTGGAGCAGGTCGGCATCCAGGACCGGCTCAGGATCCGGCGCGTCGATGATATCGCGGACCTGCGCCGGCGCCGTCGGGTCATCATCGACCAGCTGGTCCACCCAGCCGATCAATTGTCGGCGCCCGAAGGGTACCAATACGCGCCGGCCGGGCTCGATGTCCTCCTCCAGTTTTTCCGGGATCCGATAAAGGAAAGTGCGGTCCAGCGGACGGGGGACGGCGACGCGTGCGAACCTACTCACGGCTATCGCTGAGGCCAACCAGTATCGCCGACGCCGCGTCGGTGAGGACGATACCGGCGCCCTCGTTCTCAGGGCTCGCGGCGGCGAGGGCTGTGAGGAAATCTCGCACCGCTGCCGCCCGATCCTCGGTCGCGGACACAGTCGCGGCCGCCAGCTCGCGGAGAACGTCGCAGCCGCCTTCCGCGATCCAGCCGATCTCGCAGGAGCGATCGGTTAGGCGCGCCAGGCGTTGCGCCAATTTGTGCGGAACTTGCGGTTCGAGCGGCTCGGGGACCACGGTGAAACCGCGTCGGCTGTTGTCCAGGAAACGGTCGTCGGACTCGCAGCCTCGCGGTAGGCCGATTGCCGCTTGGATTCGGTACTCGCCGATTCCAGGGCGTGTACCGGGCGGGGCGGCGATGACGAATCCGCCCCGAGCTGTGCCGGCGTCTACGTTTTCGCTTGCCGGTCCGAGCCCATTCGTCCAGCGCACCCAGCGGTCGCCCTTGATCCGGTCGACCCCCCATCCGTCGGGCGATCCGGCTCGCTCGGTCCCCGAACCCGCTTCGATGGCGAGGGCAGCGACGGGATCCGGGCTGGCCTCGTGCACCTGCAGGCGATAACGGTATCTGAGCGGCTCACTACTCTCCCAATCCGTTGCGAGGCTGACCAGTGCACCATCGCCGCTGGGCGATTTCCGGAGACAGGAAGGAAGCGTGAAGTCGATTCGCTCGTCGTCGCCGGGCACGTGGATCCACAGTCGGCCCGGCAGTCCCGGATCTGGACTGGTGCCCACGGCCGAGACCGGAAACTCCGGTGGCACGATCAAGCTGAAGTCGCGGCGCCGCTCTCCCGTGCGCAGATCGTAAACAGCGCCGCGGCCGGTCGCGATGGCCGTTTCGCGCCAACTCTGGGCGCGGCTCGGCGGTCGGCGCTCGAGGTCGACGAGGACCAAGAGACGGGCGGCGAGGGCGAGCCGCGGTTGCGCGTGCCGGTACTCGTCCAGGTCTAGCGGCGGCCCGATTTCTCCCGAGACGGTGTCAACCACGTGGTAGCGGTCGTGGCCGACTTCGAGCCGCACTAGCAGTAAGTCGCGCCAGGCGTCGGATACCACGCCGTAGATCGGCCCAAACAGACGGGTGTGGTCGAATCCGCGAACGATGCGGTCGCGATGCGTGTCGATCAGAACGGGGCGGTTGTTGAGATCGAGGGTCCACAGAAATGGGGCCTGGTGCTGGAAGCCGACCGCGCGCTCGTCGGGACGAAACGCGCTGGTCTGCCCTAGCCAGTTCAGGGAGCTGCCATCGTAAATATCGGTCCCCGGGATCATGCCGGGTGCGAACCACTGGATGTAGACCTTGTTCGCGTCCGGGCCCGCGAGGATGTGCGCGGCGTAGGGAGCCCCGCGTCCGGGTTGGGGCACGATCTCGCGGGTCTCCCGGCTCAGCAAGTCGATCTCGAAGAGGCGCAGGAGCCCGCCAGTGTCCACGCCGGTGAAATAGAGGCGCTGACGTTCGGGTAGCTCGATGATCTGACCGGTCAACGCCCTCAAGGCCGCCGGAAGCGGCATCGGTTCGACCGGAGGCGGAAACGTCAGCGAATGAGGCGCGACGCGCTCGATCAACACGTTGGCGAAGGACCGGTCTCCCGGCAACGGAGGCCGCACGGTGTAGTACTGGCCTACGGCGTCACCCGGCCAGTACTGAGCTGCGGCTCTCTTCGGCACGACCGTGGGCGCGGCGAGAACGAGCAGCAGGAGACACAGCTGTGAGCGGAGTCGTCTCACTGGCCCCAGTCTCCATGCCTGGCATCGACGGTGATGTTGATCCGGTCCCGGGCGGGGTTGGTGTTGGGCGAGGGAAAGCGGACCACCGCGTCACGCGCCCGGGCGAGGGGATGCTTCATGCGCGGGCCCCGGACCTCGTACTCGAGTTTCATACGAGCAGCCTTGATCGCGGCTCTGTCTACTCGCCGGAATCGTGTTTCGGATAGAAGGACATCTTCACGAAGTCGTACGGCGGCCAGGGCCCTGTCAGGTCGAAGAGAAATTCGGGGTGATCGGCGTCGAGCTGGTCGGCGTACTCGACGAAATGCACCCAGTCGGCTCGCCCCACCAAGAACGCGCCCGACAGGAGTCGCTTGCCGCTTGTCGGCAGCGTGAAAGCCGCGCGCGACCTACGGCGCAGAGCCGTGTAGAAGGTCGCTGCCGTGTCGGCTTGCAAGCTCTCACTGATGTCCGGTCGCTTGCCGGAGGGCTGAATGTGCAGTCGCATCTCGAAGGTCCCATCGAAGAAGGCGAGCACCTCATCCAGCGCGACGTTCTGGTCGGTGAGGAACTCCACCACCTGGTCCCGCCCACGAAATACGATCCCGTACGGAGCTGGAACGATGGTGGTACGGCGCATGGCCCGCTCGACCGCGCTGCTGTGCTCGCGCAACCGCTCACGATCCCAATCTGGGAGGCGGTAGGGGACGGGGCGCACGAGAGCGGCCAGGCCGCGGTGCTCGATCAACTCATCTTCGGGTCCGGCGGCCAGCTTGGCCAGGCGGCGCTCGTGACCGCGGAAGCGCATCACGCCCCGCAGAAGCCGACCTTCGGCCTCGGGCGCCTCGACCTCTGGCGGCGCCTCGGGATTGTCGACTGAGACTACAGGTTGCTCTTGCTCTGCCATTCGTCACTCAGCAGCCGATAGATGTCGGCCTGCGGCTTGGGTGTCGTGACCTCGGGGCCCTCGGACCCTAAGTAGACGTTGATCTCCGAGCGGACGCCGAACTCGTTCTCCAGATAGATACCGGGCTCGATCGAGAAGCCGACCCCCGGCAGAAGAATACGGTCATCGTTGGTCTCGATTCCGTCGATGTTGGGACCCAGCCCGTGCACCTCGTTGTCGATGGAATGGCCAGTCCGGTGGTTGAAATGACCGCCGAAGCCCGCCCGCTCCACGACCGCACGGCTGGCGGCGTCAACATCGCAGCCGCGTAGCTCGTTGCCCGGGTCGGAGAACGCTTGCCGGGCATACGCGACGGCGGCGTCCCGTGCATCGCGGACGGTGCGCCAAACTTCCTCAACTTTGTCCGGGACCTCTGTGTCCATGAAACCCATCCAGGTCTGATCGGCGAACACCGATCCCGGCTCCTTGGCCCAGAGGTCGATCAGCAAAACCTGGGATTTGACGATCGGGGCAGCGCTCCGCGGAGTGGGCTCGTAATGACCGTCTGCCGCGTTCGGGCCTACGCCAACGATCGTATCTCCTTCGACGAGACCGGCCTCGGTGAACATCTGCAGGATCGATTGCTTGAGCCCCCATTCGCTTAACGACTGGTTCGAGCGCACGGCGTCGACGGCCTGCTGGTAGGCGCGCGCGGCTACCTGTGCCAGGACAGCGGACGTCTTGCGGTGGCTCTCGAGCTCCGCTGCGGTCCAGCCTGCCGCGAACAGCGTGACGAGCTCGCTCGATTCCACCAACTCGACACCGCTGCGGCGGATGAGGTCGACGACGCCGGCTGGCACCCGGTCCAGCTGAGGAATCCGATCGGATTCGGAGTACTCCAAGGCAATGCGTTGTCCCGGGGTCAAGAGCTCGGCCAGCGCGTTCTCCAGTTCCTGCCAGCGGAAATAGACTCGCACCGGCCCGGGCCAGTCACTCCAGGGGGGGCGTTCCAGCGAGTGCGCGACAGCCGTGGGCTCGCCCTGAGCGGGGATGAGCACGAAGTAACGGCGGCTCATAGGCTCGCGCAGCCCGAGGATGCGCCCGGCGATCTGGTTGGTGGCGTGGTAGTCGAAAAGCAGCCAACCGTCCAGCTCGCGCTTGCGGAGCGCCGCCTGAATGGCCTCGAGC